>JACCYU010000262.1 GCA_013696315.1 Gammaproteobacteria bacterium
GGTAAGTACCGAAATTTCACCCCCGCACGGCCGGTCTAGCAACGCTGAAGCGGCCAGAGTTTTAGACATGCTCTTTTTTTGAGCATGCTTTCAGTAACATTACCTCTCTAAAACCGCTCGTGAGCCCCGCTTGACCGCGGCGTTTTGTCATCTTCGAGCGTGGTGAGCCGGCGCGTCGCCGGCGCGTTTATTAATGCCGATAGCTTGCTGCCGATATCATTGCAATAATTATCTCCTTACCTTAGGGTAAGGAAGCGTAAATATGAAAGGAAAAGACAATGCCCACCGCGACATTAACCAGCAAGGGCCAAACCACTATTCCCCGCGAAATTCGCGAACACCTGCGCTTGCGTCCGGGAGATCGGATGGAATTCGTCATCGATGAACATGGCCGTGTCGTCCTCATTCCAATATCGTTGGACGCAGCGGAACTTGCCGGCATTCTGCCCAAGCCGAAAACCGCTGTCTCGCTGGCGCGCATGAACAAGGTTATTCGTAATCGGGGCGCCGGCCGTTGATCGGCCTGGACACGAACGTGCTGGTTAGACACCTGGTTCAGGATGAGCCGCGCCAGTCGGCTCGCGCAACGCGATTCATCGCATCCGAATGCACCAGGGAGTCGCCGTGTTATATAAACCGGGTGGTCTTGTGCTAGCTGGTTTGGGTGCTGGAAAGTGCCTATGGATACCGGCGGCAGTTGATCGCGGAGGTTCTGGAGCGAATTATCCGCACGGCTCAATTCAGGATTGAGGACACGCAATCAGCCGCGACAGCCCTGCGCAACTACCGAGGTACAGCCGCCGACTTTGCTGATTGTTTGCTGATCGAAACGAACAAGCGGCATGGTTGTCCCGAGACGGTAACCTTTGACAAAAGCGCAGGCGCACTGGATGGCGCAAGACTGCTTGTTCAAGGCTAATGCGTGGAGCGCCTGACGCGGTGTCAAAAATGGACAAACAGAAGCTGCTTACGGACCCGCTCACCCTGCCATGTAATGATCGGGCCGCGCTTTCGCCCTTGAGACGCCTCAGCCGCCCGCCCGCAACGCCTCCAGCACCTTCGAAGGATGCTGATCGGCATTGGCCACTTTCTTCCAATACTTCTTCACCTTGCCATCCGGGCCGATCCAAACGGTCGAGCGGATGACGCCCATGGTGATCTTGCCGTACATGTTTTTCTCGCCCCAGGCGCTGTATTTCTCCATTACTTTTCTGTCGGGGTCGGAGAGCAGGGTGAACGGGAGATTGTATTTGTGCGCGAATTTCTGGTGGGATTCGCCGGAATCGGATGACACGCCTAACACCACAGCGCCCAGCCCTTCGATCTCGCCCCACAGATCGCGGAAGCCGCAGGCCTCCTTGGTGCAGCCGGGCGTGTCGTCTCTGGGGTAAAAATACAGAATGACATCTTTGCCCTCGAAGTCACTCAAGGCCACGTCGTTGCCGTCGGCGTCGTTGAGAGTAAAGCTCGGGGCAGTTTCGCCTTCTTGAATTGCCATGTTTTTCCTCTTCTCTGTTGATAGGGGACTGCTGCTGCCGCGTGAGTGGATCGACCGCAATCATCGCACGCCTATAGATACTCGTCGCGCGCCGTGTCGGCAACCGCAATGATGCTAGCGCGTGTCAATCATGCTGCTTGACTTAGTCTATTTCATGATCTATCCGTACATCATGATTAAGCTCAACATACACGAAGCGAAGACCCACCTCTCGAAATACCTCGCACGATCGGAAAAAGGTGAGACCATTCTCCTTTGCAAGCGCAATACGCCCATTGCGGAGGTCCGGCCGTTGAGCCAGCAGCGGAAGAAGCCACGTCCGCTCGGACTTGCGGCGGAGAATTTTTCCGTTCCCGACAGTTTCTTCGATCCGCTTCCTGACGACCTGCTCGATCTATTCGAGGGCAAGGGGGAGTGCGATTGCTGCGCGACGCTGTACTTTTCTCCGGTTGATTGAGGGTGGGGCGCGGCTCTCGCGCGAAGCACGCTCGTTGTTCGCGGCAGCGGAACACGAGGTATATCTGAGTGCAGTGTCGGCGGGGGAGATCGCGCAGAAGAATGCATTGGGGAAGCTTCCCTTGCCAAATTCCGCCGACCTTTTCATCGTCACGCAGCGCGAACTGCGCGGTGTAGAAGCGCTACCGCTTAATGAGGAAGCGGCGCTTCAGGCCGCAAAACTGCCAAGACTGCATCGGGACCCATTCAATTGCATGCTGATCTGTCAGGCGATCATGCACGGGTTGTCGATCCTGACGCCCAATCCGCGGATCTCACAGTATCCGGTGCGCACGGCCTGGTAAGAGGATTAGGATAAATCTCAATATTTCTCGCCGGTCTCAGCGAGGTCCTCCTCCGGAATGGGACGTGCGCGCTAGACTCCTCCGGCGCGTCGCGACGAGTAGCTCGCATCCACTCCTGGAAAGTCTCGTGTGCCACCGTCAAAACCCTCCGACCGTCGCGCTCGTCAGGTTTGAGGTTGCGCGCGGGTTGGTTCGCCGCTAACTGTTCCCGCCCTCTTTAACGAACTCGGCAGGTGGCCGCGGATGGCGACTTCCGATGATCGAACGCCCGAGCAGAAGGATCTGCCGCTCCCGTTTCCGGAATTCTCCGGCGACCTGCCGCTGCTGCCCGCGCGCATGGTCAACGAATATCAGTATTGCCCGCGGCTTGCATACCTCGAATGGGTGCAGGGCGAGTGGGCGCCGTCTGCCGATACGGTCGAGGGCACGCACGCGCATCGGCGGGTGGACAAGCCTTCCGGCAAGTTGCCGCCGCCGGGCGAGACAGAAGAATATGAGAAAATCCACGCCCGTTCCATCAGCTTGTCGTCCAACCGACTGGGCCTGATCGCGAAGCTCGACTTGATCGAAGGCGAGGGCAATGTCGTCACGCCAATCGATTACAAACGCGGCAAGCGCCCGCACGTGGCGAAAGGCGCATACGATCCCGAGCGCGTGCAGATCTGCGTGCAGGCGATGATTCTCGAAGAGCACGGCTACACCTGCAACGAGGTGATCATCTATTTCGTGGGCGGCAAGGAGCGCGTGCGCGTGGTGTTCGACGAGGAGCTGCGCGCGCTCACCATGAACGCCATAAACGGTCTGCGCCACACTGCGACCGGTGGGCAGATGCCGCCGCCGCTGGTCGACAGTCCCAAGTGTCCGCGCTGTTCGCTGGTGGCAATCTGTCTGCCCGATGAGGTGAACTACCTGCAGAGGGGCAGCATCGAGCCGCGCCCGCTGGCCGTGGCGCGCGACGAGGCATTGCCCGTATACGTGCAGGCGCGCGGCGCGAAGGTTGCGAAGAAAGGCGAGGTGCTGGAGATCAGCATCGACGACCAGAAGGTTAGCAGCGCGCGCCTGATCGAAACCTCGCAACTCGTGCTGATGGGCAACATCTACGTGACTACGCCGTGTCTGCAGGAGCTGATGCAGCGCGGTATTCCCATCTCCTGGTACAGCTTTGGCGGCTGGTTCTACGGGCACGCACACGGGACCGGGCATAGAAACGTGGAACTGCGTACGGCGCAATATCGCGCGAGTTTTAACGAGAAAACCTGCCTGCATCTCGCCAGGAGTTTCGTGCAGGCGAAAATTCTCAATTGCCGCACGCAACTCGGCCGCAACTGGCGCGGTGACGATGCGACCAGAACCGCGCTGGCCGATGCGCTAAGACACGACTCGAAAAGCGTATTGCGCGCGACGAATTTACCGGAGTTGCTCGGAATCGAAGGCGCGGCCGCGGCGCGCTATTTCGGCGCTTTTGGTCAAATGCTCAAGCGCGATGAGACGGGCGCCGATCTCACCTTCGACTTCAGCACGCGCA
>JACCYU010000263.1 GCA_013696315.1 Gammaproteobacteria bacterium
GTGATATTCAGCACCACCGCCTGCACGGGCGCCAGCCACAACGGCAGATTGCCGGCGTGGTGCTCGATCAGCATGCCGATAAAACGCTCCAGCGAACCGAGTATGGCGCGATGAATCATGACCGGCACCTGACGTTCGCCGTTCTCCGCAACGTAAATCGCGCCCAGCCGCGCCGGCATGGAGAAATCGAGCTGCACGGTGCCAAGCTGCCACACCCGGCCAATGCAGTCCTTCAGCGAGAAGTCGATCTTGGGCCCATAAAACGCGCCTTCGCCCGGCTGCAGGGCGAAAGCCAACTGGTTGTGATCCAGCGCCGCCTGCAATGCCGCTTCCGCCTTGTCCCACAATTCGTCGGCGCCGACTCTTTCTTTGGGACGGGTGGAAAGTTTGGTAAACACCTCATCGAAGCCAAAATCGCGGTACACCTGAAACACCAGATCGATAAAGTTCGACACCTCGCCCAGAATCTGGTCATCGGTACAGAAAATATGCGCGTCATCCTGCACGAAATTGCGCACGCGCATCAGACCGTGCAGCGTTCCCGATGCCTCGTTACGATGACAGGAGCCGAATTCGGCCAGCCGCAGCGGCAGCTCGCGATAGCTTCGCAAGCCCTGATTATAAATCTGCAGGTGCGCCGGGCAGTTCATCGGCTTGACCGCGAAAACATGGTTCTCCGATTCGGTGGTGAACATTTCGTCGCGAAACTTCGCCCAGTGGCCGGACTTCTCCCACAGCGAACGGTCCAGCAATTGCGGTGTGTGGACTTCCTGATAGCCGTGCTCGCGCAGCAGGCCGCGGATGTAATCCTGGATGGTGAGATAAATCTGCCAGCCCTTATCGTGCCAGAACGCCATGCCAGGCGCTTCTTCCTGAAAGTGAAACAGGTCCATCTGCTTGCCGATACGCCGGTGATCGCGCTTCTCGGCTTCTTCCAGCCGATGCAGGTATTCTTTCAATAGCTTCTTGTCGGCCCAGGCGGTGCCGTAAATGCGCTGCAGAACCTCGTTACTCTGATCGCCGCGCCAGTACGCGCCCGCCACTTTCATCAGCTTGAAGGCCTGTAATCTGCCGGTGCTGGGCACGTGCGGACCGCGGCACAGATCGACGAATTCGCCCTGCCGATACAAGGTGAGTTCCTCGTTAGCGGGGATATCGGCGATGATGCGCGCCTTGTATTCCTCGCCCATGCCCCGAAACAAGGCTACGGCCTCGTCGCGCGGAATGACCTCACGCTGAACGGTAAAGTCCCGCCGCGCCAGCTCCTCCATTTTCTTTTCGATTGCTTGCAGATCCTGCGTGGTAAACGGCCGCTCGTACGCGAAGTCGTAATAAAACCCGTTTTCGACCACGGGCCCGATCGTGACCTGCGCTTCGGGGAACAGAGACTTGACCGCCTGCGCCATCAGGTGCGCGGTCGAATGGCGGATAACTTCGAGACCCGCCATATCGCGGCCGGTTACGATGCTGAGCTTCGCGTCGTTTTCCAGCAGATACGAAGTATCCCGCAGCCTGCCATCGACCTCGCCCACGATCGCCGCTTTCGCAAGGCCGCGACCAATATCGGCGGCCACCGCGTGGACGGTAACGGGATGATCGTAATGGCGTTGACTGCCGTCGGGAAGGGTAATGTCGGGCATATCGCGTTCTCCAGTGGTGGCCGATACGAGGGGCCACTTGCGTGCAACTTGAATCGCCGCTCATCGGCGGCAAGGGCTGCGGAAGTTGGTAGGCGCGATTGGACTCGAACCAACGACCCCCACCATGTCAAGGTGGTGCTCTAACCAGCTGAGCTACGCGCCTAAATGCTAACCCCTTGGTGCCATCCATGGCTACGCATAACAGCTTCGCTCGACTCCGGCCCGGACGTCCTGTCCGGTCGCTCGGCGAGCGAAAGCTTTAATCGCTTTCGCTTGTTTCGCCTCGCCCAGCTGAGCTACGCGCCTGCAGTTTCAGAAAAAGTATCAACAATAAGCGCGAGCGGCAACTACTTTCTGACATCAAGGCTTCACTGGGAAGATCAATTCAGATCGACCTGCCTGACCAACAGCCAATTATCCGGTCTGCTGCTGAGCCGCGCCCAGCAGCTTTTCTTTCAACCGCCCGATCTCGTCACGCGCACTCGCGGCCTGCTCAAATTCCAGATTTCTCGCGTGCTCATACATGCGCTGCTCCAGTTGCCTGATGCGTTTGGCGGTGTGCTCTGGCGAGCGGCTGGCGTAATCCAAGACGTTCTCCGCTACTTTCGCGTAGCGTTTGGGTGACGCGGCCTGGCTGCCCGCGTAGGCACCTTCCATGATGTCGGCGATCTTCTTCTGGATGCCTATGGGGGTGATGTTGTGTTGCGCGTTGAAGGTGATCTGACGGGTACGCCGGCGGTCGGTTTCGTCGATCGCGCGCCGCATGGAATTGGTGATGGAATCGGCGTACATGATCACCTTGCCGTTGAGATTGCGCGCGGCCCGCCCGATGGTCTGAATCAGCGAACGGTCCGAGCGCAGAAAACCTTCCTTGTCGGCGTCCAGGATTGCTACAAGGGAAACCTCCGGCAGATCCAGCCCCTCGCGCAGCAGATTGATCCCGACCAGCGCGTCGAATTCGCCCAGCCGCAGATCGCGGATGATCTCCACGCGCTCGACCGTGCCGATATCCGAATGCAGATAGCGCACGCGCACACCGTGCTCGAACAGATACTCGGTCAAATCCTCGGCCATGCGCTTGGTCAGCGTTGTGATCAGCACGCGCTCGTTGATGGCCGCGCGTTCGTTGATCTCGGACAGCACGTCATCCACCTGGCTGCGCACGGGGCGCACCTCGATCCGCGGATCGACCAGGCCCGTGGGCCGCACGAGTTGCTCGATTACCCCGTCGGAGTGCGTCTGCTCGTAAGGTCCCGGCGTGGCGGAGACAAAAATACACTGCGGCATCATTGCTTCAAATTCCTCGAACTTGAGCGGCCGGTTGTCAAGCGCCGAGGGCAGGCGGAATCCATATTCGACCAGCGTTTCCTTGCGCGAACGGTCACCTTTATACATGCCGCCGAACTGCGGAATCGACACGTGGCTCTCGTCCACCACCAGCAATGCTTCACCCGGCAGATAGTCCAGGAAACACGGCGGCGGCTGACCCGCCTCGCGTCCGGAAAGATATCGCGAGTAATTCTCGATGCCGGAGCAGTAGCCCAGCTCGCGGATCATCTCCAGATCGAACGTGGTGCGCTGTTCGAGACGCTGCGCTTCCACCAGACGATTCGCCTGCCGCAGCACCTTCAGCCGTTCGGCCAACTCGCGTTTGATGAGCTCCAGGGCTTCGAGCAGGGTCTCGCGCGGCGTGACATAGTGCGTCTTGGGGAAGATCGTCAGGCGCGGCACCGAACGGATCACTTCACCGGTCAGCGGATCGAAGAAACTCAATTTTTCGATTTCATCGTCGAACAATTCGATCCGCACGGCTTCGCGTTCGGAATCGGCGGGATGCACGTCGATGACTTCGCCGCGCACGCGGAACGTGCCGCGCCGCAGCTCCATATCGTTGCGCGTATATTGCAGTTCGGCGAGCCGCCGCAGAATCCGGCGCTGATCGATGCGGTCGCCGCGATCCAGATGCATGACCATTTGTAAATACGTGCGCGGATCGCCGAGGCCATAAATCGCCGACACGGTCGCCACGATCACGGTGTCCGGGCGCTCCAGCAGCGCCTTGGTCGCGGACAGCCGCATCTGCTCGATGTGCTCATTGATCGAGGAGTCCTTCTCGATAAACGTGTCGCTGGAAGGGACGTACGCTTCGGGCTGATAGTAGTCATAATATG
>JACCYU010000264.1 GCA_013696315.1 Gammaproteobacteria bacterium
CGATTATCTCGCCGGCAACGCCAAACGCGCACACCCTAAGCGCGATCGGAAACGCGGGCGCTTGCAGTTCGGTCTGGAGCCAATATTCGGCATTCCTTAACTACATAACCTATGAACCCACCCTACATTTGAGACATTGGGTCTCATGGCTTCCTCCGCATCGCAAAGCCGAGTTGGGTATTGCCCAGCGTGGCGTAGGTCTCGTAGGTCTCAAAGCCGGGCTTCTGGGCCATGAGGAGTACCTCTCGCTGTTTCCTATCCTTCACACGGAAGGAGAATTCACCAAGCCGATCGGTAGTGGTTGTAAGACCCAATTTGGGCAGGGCGACTTGAACTTCAGCGAGCGGGTCGCCCGTCTCGTTACGCGCCGAACCGGCCAAGGTCTGTTCAAGCACTTTGCTCTCGGGGGTGGTTTCTTCTCGGAATAATACCCCCATCTTCGAAGGTAACTCCAACACCATGGTCACTACCGTGAGGACGGCAATGGCCAACGCGAGCCACGTCTGCCACTTCTCCAGGAGCGGCTTTTTAGCTTTAGGGGCGGTGGCGGGTTGGTTGATAATGATATCGCCCGCCGCCTGATAGTAGACGCTGCCTTGGACCATCCAGTGGTGTTGCTCGAAGGTGGCCTTGACCGTCTTCAGGACCTCGTTGGGTTCCCTCGCAGTGATCTGGGCCAAGCCGCCGATCACCTCGGCGCTGCGGGCAGGGTCGGTTGCAACTGGTCTCTCTTGTAGCGCGGCCAAGATCGAAGGGATGCATTGGGCCGGTGTGTCCACCCGAATCCCTTGAATCGAACGCAACGAAGGCGGCAGAGGTACGTCATCGAGCAGGCAAGGGATGATGCTCTTCTTGAGGGCCAGGGCCGTGCACCATTCCAGTTCTACATAGGTGGAGGCCGCCGCGCTTTTCGACCAACAGAGGAGTAGGTAATCCTGAGCCGCAACGGCCTCGCCCAGGGCCTTGGGCCAGCGCTGGCCACCATAGAGCTTGTCTTGATCCCGCCAGACGGAAACGTGATCCGCACGTAATCCTCGCTCAATGCCCAACACAGGCTCGAGGTCCGCGCGCGCATAACTCAAAAATAGGCTGGGCATTTATCTTCTGCTAATGTCGGAATTGATACCAAGAAGCGTCCAACAAGGTATCTTTGGTTAGCTTAGGATCCAGCTCAGGATAGCCTATCGAAAGCAGACCTTGCGTATAGAAAGAATAACGCCCTTTTTGGCTACCGGGAAGTGTACGGATGGGCTCGTGAGGTGTCAAACAGGCGAGCCCTCGGCCTGGGATCGGAGACTTTTCGGGCCATTCATTGGCTCGAGGCGCCATGTTTCGGGGGTTTGGCGTCTCGGGCGAGGGAGGGCCCGATGTTCGAAGACGACCACCACCGCGAGTTGTTCGTGGCGGTGGTCGAAGAGGGGTCTTGCGGTTGCGCGCTCTTACGCCAGGCTCTGGCCTACAGGCTCATGGGCAATCAATTCCACAAGGTCCTCAAGGCCCGGCGAGCCAAGCTATCGCGCCTGATCGCCACATCAACGGCTATAATACTCAGCTCGATCGCCGCGACGCCTTAAAACGCTTGACAGTCCCCCTCGGGGCGTGGGTGCGCGGCTGGGGGCGGAGCTGATGATCTTACCTCGTTGGCTTCACTAGAGACTGCACCGCCCGCTCTACAGTAGGCCATGCAGTTGAGTTGGGCGCAATCACTTCGAAATGCCCAGCATTTTCTATCTCTATCATTTCTGTCTCGTCGCCGGTCTCTTGTGCTGCGGCCTCATATTCCTTACCGTATTTTGGTGGCACTAATGAATCTTTTGTACCTGTAATCAATATCTGTTTGACCCCGAGCGGCAGCAATTCAGTGGGCGAAGCATCGTGATACCTTTGCGGCAATTCACTTGGCAGCCCGCCTACAAGTTTAGTAATCGGAACATCGCCGCATACCTGCTTCTGGTGCGCCGGCGGAAAGCTGCGTAGGTTCGCCGGCCCTGCTAGATTGACGGCACCTCGGATGCGTAATGGTTTCTCAACGAAGAGAGGACTGTTCTTAGGAAGGCGGTGTCGAGCTGCCAGCCATAATGCCAGATGTCCGCCCGCGGAATGGCCGATGACTATAACTTGAGTAAGATCAAGTTCATATGTCTTCGCTATCGTTTTCAGGTGATCTGCCGCGGCAGCAACGTCATTAAATGTGCCCGGCCATCCTCCACCTGTATTGTCAACTCGGCGGTATTCGATATTCCAGGTTGCAATGCCGGCGTGTCTGAGCGCATCGGACAGTGGAGCTGTGTTCTGTAGATCAGCAAACTTCATCCAACAACCGCCGTGAATCACGACTGCAATGGGGAAGGGGCCTTTTCCTTTTGGTAAGCGCAGATCGGCAAATTGGATAGGGTCGCTGCCGTAACGAATCCTGTGGTCAGCGGGGGCCGCAGGCAGTTCATTGACATCCTGTGGCTTTAAGAGTTGGGCGGAAGGTGCTGGGCAATTAAAGCACAAAATAGCCAGAAAGGCCATTTGAATCCACGCTCGTTTTAGATTCATCTCCTCTCCTCTTGCGGGAATATACCGGGGACAGAGCACGATTATTCTGTGTTCGCCGAATCGGAAGCCGTGGTCTGTACCCATTTTACCCCCGCAGAACTGGGCGAGGGCCTCACAGCGATACCGCCTCGGCGCGTTCGCGTAGGTGACCGGGACACCGGAATACCGGCCGCCCGAACGCCGCCGTCGGCTCCGGATCGCGGTGCCAGCTCGCTTGCTGTTGCGCGAGGAACCCCTCGATCTCGCGGTCGACCGCCTCGGGGCGCGCGTCCGGGTCAACGCGGCGCCACTCGGCGCGAGGCAAGGTGCCCGCGAGTAGCTGAGCGATGCGCTCGCTGGCGGGGCGCGCGCGGGCCGCGGTCAGGAGCGATACCGGTACGTCGATTCGGGCGTACCCGGCGAGCGGCGTCGGATCCGCGAATTGGGCGTCGAGCTGCGCGCATAGCTCCGGCATGCGCCGGGCGATCCCCGCCCGCTCCCGGGTGGAAAGGCCCTGCCAGGCGTCAGGGCCCGAGTGGTGGTCCACATAGCGCAGAGCGCCTCGGAACCAATCGCCCGCCTCGAGATAGCGCCCGAGCACGCGCCGTAGGACCGCGATGCCCAGGGCGGCAGACCGGGACCCCGGGTCCGCGAGCAGGAGTCCGAAGTGCGTCGGTTCGTACAACACGAGTCCCCCGATGCGCTCGCGGCGCCTGTGTGCGAGCTTCAGGGCCACCGCCGCCCCATAGTCCTGGCCCACGAGGTACACCGGGCCGGGAAAGGCATCGAGCAGGGGCTCGATCCGCGCCGCCTCGGCATCCAGGGACAGTGGCGGCTGCGCGCCCGAGGCGCGGCCCGCGGCATAACCGTGGAGATCGGGCGCCAGCACGCGGTAGCCGAGGTGCAGGCGCTCGGCGAGCGGCCGCCATTGCTCCGGAGAACCGGCAACGGCGTGCAGGCCGATCACCGTGGGCCGCTCGCTCGCCGCCCGGACCGGTCGTTGTGACCAAGGTGTGTTCATGGTTAAATTAAAAGGGGGTCTCCACTTAGCTGTAGTATACTCAACATGTTGTGGCTATGGCGTACGATATCGATCTCCGAGCGGGCCAACACTACCCGGCCATGTGGTCGGAGTTCCAGGCCTAGTTTCCGGACG
>JACCYU010000265.1 GCA_013696315.1 Gammaproteobacteria bacterium
TCGTGCGGGCGCTGCCGTGTAAAACCTGACCCATTGCTCATCTCTCCAGATATGACGATCCAATGTACCACTACACTGCGGGACTAACGCGCGCGGCGTCGTTATTTCCGGCGCAACCGCTGTCGAGCGCGTAGTCACAAAGACCATCACCCACGCTGGCGTACAAATACCCGTCCTTGCCGAAATGCAGGTCGCCGGACACATGACTTCTGGCCATCGGGATGTTGTCGACCAGCACCTGTTCGCTGTTCAGGTTGACCGTGTTGCTGGGCGCAAGCGTAAAGCGCGCCACGCGGCTGACGGGGTTTTCCGGCGAACTGGGCTGCGCCATTGGACAGATGCCAAATTTATTGAACACGTAATAAAGATAAATAAAGCGGTTGCTGGAAAACTCGGGATCGACCGCCACGCCCAGCAATCCACGCTCGCCATTCGAGCACACGCGATTGTCGAGACTCAGATCCAGCGCCGGAGTGGGATACAATTCGCCATTCTGATAAACGTGGATCTGTCCCGGCTGGGTCGCGATCAGCATGCGTCCATCGGGTGTGAAAGCCAGCGCGGTGGGTTGCGGGAGGGCCGCGACCAGCGAATCCGAAAATCCCGCGGGCAGCGCGGCCCGCGCGAGTCCGGTGCAGAGGGTTGCGACGATCGCAAGCGATATGCCGGCAAGCGCCGGGCGTAAAAAGTACGATGGCTTCATGTCTCCCCTTCGCGTTCGTCTGTCGCGAACGCGTCCTCAGCAGCGCAGTAGTAATGTCTGCGCCGACCCGCCTCGATAGCGCGTGCCCATGCGCTTAAAAATAGCTATGGGATCACAACCCCAAGCGCGCGACCAAATGATATTGTCGTTAGTATGGTCGTTACTGCGCGCCGACTCTGAAATAGAATAGCCCAGCGCGAGCGAAAAGCAAGCATAATTGCCTGTGTGCGCCCGCCACGTGCAAGCTGGGTTTACGCTTTTTAAGCGGGTCTCGACGCATAAGAATCCAGCCAAGTGCAACGCAGACTTACGCGCTTTTCTTGCACTATGAAGGACAGACCCGCATCCCGTGCCAACATTCGATCAAACCCAGACGCACATTTATTGTCCCAGACCGTAAGCACCAGCCGTTAAAGGGCGGGTCGCGCGCATGGCGGCCTGCGTAACACTTTTGACTACAGGACTAGCAACATGACAATCGAACTAAATCACACGGTTATTCCGGCGCGCGACAAGATCGCCTCGGCCCGGTTCTTCGCGAAGATTCTCGGGCTTGTTTTCGACGAAGCCGCGGTCGATTATTTTGCGCCCGTGAAGGTCAACGAGTCCCTGACGATGGATTTCGCGGATCGCGCCGATTGGGCCAGCGATTTCACCGGTGAGCGCGGGCGCGAGATTCATCACTATGCCTTCAAGGTCACGGAAGCGGAATTCGACGAGATGTTCACGCGTCTAGAAGCGGAGGGCATACCCTACGGCAGCGAACCGAACGCACTGAAGAATATGAACATCAACCATCGAGGCGGCGGGCGCGGCGTCTACTTCCGCGATCCCGACGGACACATTATGGAACTGTTGACCGAGGATTAACGGATCTCTGAACAGGTTGTCACTTCGAGCGGAGCGAGAAATCTTATGAGAGCGACAAGTACTCAGTTCAGTTGGTAACGACATTTCGCCCTGCGGTCGCCTCGACAAGAGACACTCAATCTGACTCGTTTAACGAAAGCGCTACACAGCGTCTCTTCAAACACACACCATCCCGGGAGTACACGAGACATGCCAGATTTAAGCGGAAAAGTCGCGCTCGTCACCGGCGGCGCGCGCGGTATCGGCGCCGCTACAGCCAAGGCGCTGGCGGCGCAAGGCGCGAGTGTGGCGGTGAACTACAGCCGCAGCCGCGCGCCCGCCGAACAGGTCGTCGAAACCATAGAACGCGACGGCGGTCAGGCGAAAGCTGTACAGGCGGACCTGCACGAGCCCGCGGCCGCCAGACGCCTGGTGCTGGAGACCATCGAGCATTTTGGCAAGCTCGATATCCTCGTCAACAACGCCGGTACGTTCGGCATGAAACCGCTGCACGAATGTAGTGACGCAGACTACGACGCGACGTTCGATCTGAACGTGCGCGCCGTATTTCTCACCGCGCGCGAGGCGGCTAAGCGCATGGAAGACAATGGTCGCATCATCAACATCGGCAGCATCGTGGCGGATCGCACGCCGTTCCCCGGCGGCGGCCTGTACGGCGCGAGCAAGGCGGCGGTGGCCGGCTTCACGCGCGGCTGGGCACGCGATCTGGGACCGCGCGGCATCACCGTCAACTGCGTGCAGCCGGGGCCGATCGACACCGACATGAATCCGGCCAACGGCGAGTTCTCGGACGCGCAGAAACAGATGACCGCAATCAACCGCTACGGCAAGCCGGACGAAGTAGCCGCGCTGGTCGCCTTTCTCGCAAGCGCGCATGCCGCCAATATCACCGGCGCCTGTTTCAACGTAGACGGCGGCACCAGCGCCTGATAGCCATCATCAATAGCAGTAGTCATCAGACGCCTGCCCGCGAGCCTTTGCACGTGGCGCTCGCGCGGGCGGGGCGCCTGCCGTTCAGCTTCAAGCTCTGCCGCATCGCCAGCGTGCGACGCGAATGCGGGCCTGAACCCCTGTCGTACCTGTGACAACCGAACACACCTTCGACAGCGGGGAAATCCGGCTCAACTACGCACGGTGGATGGACGGCCGCGCCGACGCCGCGCCGCTGGTGCTGCTGCACGGCGTGACGCAAAGCTGGCGCTACTGGGCGCCCTTGATAGAGGCGATGGGTGCGGGACGGCGTGTATTCGCGCTCGATTCGCGCGGCCACGGTAGCTCAGGGCACATTTCGAACGGCGGCAATCGATTTGCCGATTATGCGCGCGACCAGCAGGCGTTTTTGCGCGAAGTGGTGCGTGAACCGGCGACTCTGATTGGCCACTCGCTGGGCGGCATGAACGCCATTTACATCGCCGCTGACACACCGGAACTCGTGCGCGCGATCGTGCTCGAAGACCCGCCGCTTTATTTCGCCGAGCGAGGAATGGGCGTGTTCGAAACGGTTTTTCGCGGCCTGAAAGCGCTGGCGGGATCTGGTCTGCCCGTCGATGAGCTGGCCGTACGGGTCGCCGAAGTAACCCGCGCGCCGCCCGCTAACGCACGCTATCACGCCGAATGTATTGCCGCGCTGGACCCGCGCGTTCTGGAACAGTTACTCGACGGCTCGGCCATGACGCACTGGAACACCGATGTCTTGCTGGCGCG
>JACCYU010000266.1 GCA_013696315.1 Gammaproteobacteria bacterium
CGCATTCGGTCGAGGCGCCCGGCTATCCGTTCGGCAGCGTCGTGCCGTATTGCCTGGATCGTGCGGGCGCGCCCGTGATCCTGATCAGCCGCATCGCGCAGCACACCCGCAACATCGACGCCAATGCCAAAGTCTCGCTAATCGTCACGGAAGATGAAAAAGACGACGTGCAGGCCGCCGCGCGTCTCACTCTGCTGGCCAATGCCGCGCGCTTGCGCCCGGAGGCGGCGGACGATGTCGCGGCGCGCTATTACGAATTCTTTCCCGAAGCGCGTGATTATCACGCGACCCACGACTTCGACTTTTACGGACTGAATCTGGTGCGCGCGCGTTACATCGGCGGTTTCGGCGAGATCCACTGGCTGGAGGCGTCGCGGCTCACCCTGGCGAATCCGTTTGCACGCGATCAGGAAACGCCCATGGTCGCGCACATGAACGCCGATCACGTCGAGGCCATGCGGCATTACTGCGTGCGCGCGGGGATCGACTGTGGCGCCCATGAGCCCGCGATGGCCGGCGTGGACGCGGAAGGGTTTCACCTGCGGCTGGGCGCGCGCATCGAGCGCTTCGAGTTCGCGCGAGCCGTCAGTACGCCGGGCGAGGTGCGTGCGGCGCTGGTCGCGATGGCGCGGGACGATTAACCACGGGCGTGAGACCACATTAGCGAAAGATTTTTATTGAACTTCACCGCACAGCCCCTTTAAGTTGCCGCCGAGCGACCCCATGTGGCTTACGCGGATGGTGGTATGTGCGTGCGAGCGAGCTTGTGCGTGAGGCGCCAGGTTGAGAACGCATCATCGAACTTAAAAATAGAGAGGAAAGAGATATGAACATCAGACCCTTACACGACCGCGTTATCGTCCGGCGGGTGGAAGAGGAACGCAAGAGCGCGGGCGGCATCGTGATCCCTGATACCGCCGCCGAGAAGCCGACGCAGGGCGAAGTGGTCGCCGCCGGCAACGGGCGCATTCAGGAAAACGGCGAGGTGCGGCCGCTGGACGTTAAGGCCGGTGACAAGATTCTGTTCGGCAAGTATTCCGGTACCGAGGTCAAGGTCGATGGCGAAGACCTGCTGGTGATGAAGGAAGACGACATCATGGGCGTTATTGAAAAGTAAGTCCCCGGCTCATTAGCCGTTTGTTAATTTATTCAGGAGCATATCCATGGCAGCAAAAGAAATCAGATTCAGCACAGATGCGCGCGAACGCATGGTGCATGGGGCCACCATTCTGGCCAACGCGGTAAAGGCGACCTTAGGTCCCAAGGGACGCAACGTGGTGCTGGAAAAATCCTTCGGCGCCCCTTCGATCACCAAGGACGGCGTGTCCGTGGCCAAGGAAATCGAACTCAAGGACAAGTTCGAGAACATGGGCGCGCAGATGGTCAAAGAGGTCGCCTCCAAGACTTCTGACACAGCCGGGGACGGCACCACCACGGCGACGGTGCTGGCGCATATGATGTTGCAGGAAGGTTTCAAGGCGGTAGCCGCCGGCATGAACCCGATGGACTTGAAGCGCGGACTGGACAAGACGGTCATCGCGGCGGTCGAGGAACTCAAGAAACTCTCCAAGCCCTGCACCGACTCCAACGCCATCGCGCAGGTCGGCACCATCTCCGCCAACTCGGACGAAACCATCGGTCAGATCATCGCCGAGGCCATGGACAAGGTCGGCAAGGAAGGTGTGATCACAGTCGAGGACGGCTCCGGTCTGGAGAGCGAACTCGAAGTCGTCGAGGGTATGGAGTTCGATCGCGGCTATCTGTCGCCGTACTTCATCAACAACCAGCAGCGCATGACCGCCGAGCTGGAAGACCCGTACATCCTGCTCTACGACAAGAAGATATCGAACATCCGCGAACTTTTGCCGGTGCTTGAGGGCGTGGCGAAATCGGGCAAATCACTGCTGATTATCTCCGAAGACGTCGAAGGCGAGGCGCTGGCGACCTTGGTGGTCAACACCATTCGCGGCATCGTGAAAGTCGCCGCCGTCAAGGCGCCGGGCTTCGGCGATCGTCGCAAGGCCATGCTTCAGGACATCGCTATTCTGACCGGCGGCACAGTGATCTCCGAGGAAGTCGGGCTATCGCTGGAAAAAGCCAGCCTGGAGGACCTCGGTAGCGCGAAAAAAGTTGTCGTTAACAAGGACAACACCACCGTCATCAGCGGCGCGGGCAAGTCGAAAGAGATCAAGGGCCGGGTCGAGCAGATCCGCGCGCAGATCGAGGAAGCGACTTCTGATTACGACAAGGAGAAGCTGCAGGAGCGCATGGCCAAGCTGGCCGGCGGTGTGGCGGTGATCAAGATCGGCGCCGCGACCGAGGTCGAGATGAAGGAGAAGAAGGCCAGAGTCGAAGATGCCTTGCACGCCACGCGCGCGGCGGTCGAGGAAGGCGTGGTCGCCGGTGGCGGCGTGGCGCTGGTGCGGGTGTTGCACAGCCTGCGCAAGAAAGGAATCGAAATGCTGAACGAAGATCAGGAGATGGGCATGAAGATCGCGTTCCGCGCCATGGAAGAGCCGTTGCGCCAGATCGTGAAAAACGCCGGCGCGGAATCGTCGGTGGTGCTGAACAAGGTTGCGGAAGGCAAGGGCAACTTCGGTTACAACGCGCAGACCGATGAATACGGCGACATGGTGAAGATGGGCATTCTCGATCCCACCAAGGTCGTGCGCACCGCGTTGCAGAACGCGGCCTCGATCGCGGGCCTGATGATCACCACCGAGGCCATGATCGCCGAAGCGCCGAAGAAGTCTTCGAAGGGCGGTGCGGGCGCGCCAGGCATGGACGACATGGATGACATGATGTAAACGCTGCTCGAAACTTGGGCTTCTCTGTATTATGCAGTGAAGCCCAAGCTTGCATCATCGGCGTAAACAGAAAGGCCCCGTGGTTGAGACGGGGCCTTTTTTTCGGGGTCTTCTTTATGGGGGCGGGCGCGCTAGCGCGGTTACTCGTCGTCGTAAACCTCGCGCAGCATGGTGTCCAGACGCTTTGCTTCCAGCAGCGCCTCGATCGCGCGGCTCGGATGGCTGGGAGCGGCAGCCATCAGCAATCCGTACTCCGCCGCGAACAACAGGGAGCCGGCCGGCGTGTCGTCGGAAAGGACATGCAGATTGTCCATGTCGTCGTCGAAATCGACCTCGAATGGTTCGTCTTCGCGGATTTCGTCCTCGCTGAGGTTCTCGATAGCCTCGTCGTCGCCAGCACTCTCGACTGCGTTTACGTCTTCATCTTCCCGCGCGACCGCTGTGGCATGCTGGCTGGTGTCGCGCGCGCGGTGTTCAGAGTTGTGATTCAAAATTCCGTTTCGCATGGTGTATCTCCGCAAAGGCCGCGTTTAGCGTCCGTCACGCCGAAACGACAATTCGGCCGCGTTGCGCCGTGAGTTTCCGCGTGTTCCTGGTCCTGTAAATTGAATTGGTACTGGCCGCGCGCAACCGGATCAAGCGGTTTCGAGACGAGCGGCCATAACCTAAGCGCAGGCGGTAAGCGCGCATACAAACCGCGGCGCTCGGCCAAAGCTTGTGTTAATGGCTCAGGCTTGCGTTTACGTGATAAGCCCGTCGCTTGCGACAACAGACATGGGCTCGTACAGTTGCGCCAAAACCATGCAGGGCATGTTCGTTCGGCGATCGTCACGATTGCCAGCGGCTTGGAACCAGATCAAATATCGCGAAGCGCGCATCGACGAACTTACGCGCCAGCGCTTGCCGCAGTACGCTGCAAAACTATGTGCGCGGCTGAACTGCCACGATTACGCGCGCTTCGACTTCCGCGCGGACAGCAAAGGCGAAATCAAGCTGCTGGAGGTCAACCCCAACCCCGCCTGGTGCTGGGAAGGCGAACTCAACATCATAGCCGGGATCGCGGGGTTCACTTACAGCCAGTTTCTGGAGATGCTGCTGAAAGCGGCGTTGGGGCGGGTTGAATAGCTAGAAACATATGAGAGTTTCGGCGGTGAGCATAAATGACAAGTAACTTCATCAATCGAATTAGCGCATTGGATCTTCATCGGTGGGCGGATCAGATGCACGCGCGCGCCGAGCTGCCGAGGCTGGTAAGGCTCTTAATTCATTCAGTTCCCGGAGAACTAGTGAGTATCGACATGCCGGCGGGTGAGGGCATTCAGCGACACGGTTGGGATGGCATTGTCGAAAGCCGGGTAGGTAACGCATGGTTACCTTCAGGCTTAACAGGCTGGGAAATGGGCGTGGATAAAGATCCGCGACGAAAGGCAAGTGAGAATTATGCCGCGCGCGTGAGCGATGCGCTGGGCTTAAACCCCGCTCAAAGCTGTTTCGTGTTTGTTACTCCTCGCAACTGGCCTGGAAAAAACCGTTGGTTAGAAGAAAAGAAGAAGCAGGGCGAATGGCGCGAGGTACGAGCCTACGATGCGCACGATCTGGAACAGTGGTTGGAGATTGCTTCTCCGGCAGTCAACGCTTGGTTAAGCGAGTTAATGGGCAAGCCGGTAGGTGATCTTCGCTCCGTCAGGGACTGGTGGTCTGGCTTTTGCACTTCAACGGATCCGTCATTGACGCCCTCTTTAGTACTCGCGGGACGTGAAACTGCGCGGCAGAAATTGTCTGATTGGCTCGACGGTTCAACCCATTTACTGGAGGTTCGGGGAGATTCACCTGTAGAGGTACTCGCTTTTATCGCTGCAGTATTGACAACTCTGCCGGAGCCGCAGCGGAGCTCTCGCCAGGCGCAAACGTTAGTGGTCGATTCGGCAAGGGCTTCGCAGTCTTTGCTAACAGTCAGAGATCCCTTGCTGCTGATTATGAACAGCGCTGATCTGACTGCGGTTGGACAGTTAGATCAAGCAGGACACCGGATCGTTTTGCCGTTAGGGCGCAATATGGGAGAGTCTGATGAAGCGCTCGTATTGCCGCGTCAGCCAAGCCGTGAAATGGCCCAGGCGCTGGTCAGCATGGGTTTTTCAGAATCTAAAGCGGAGGCCGGTGTTCGTGCGAGCGGGCGCAGTCTGCTCGCGCTTCAAAGAAAGTTATCGAAAGCACCGGCTCTAGCATCCCCTCCGTGGGCGCGGCCTGAAGTCGCTGGCGTACTTGCCGCAGCATTGCTCGCCGGCGGCTGGAATGACGAAATCGAAGGGGATAGGAATGTGCTGGAAACGCTTTCAGGTCGTCGGTATGGCGAATTTTCTAAGTCTGTCGGGCAGTGGCTGCACGTGCCGGATGCTCCGCTCAGGCGTGTGGGCGCTGTATGGCGTTTGGTAGCGCCTTTAGATGCCTGGTTGCTCTTAGGCCGGTTTCTGAGCCAAGACGATCTGCAGACGTTTCGTAAGGTCGCCATGGAAGTACTTGGATTTCCTGACCCGCGTTTCGATTTACCTTTAGAAAAACGGTGGATGGCTAGCGCGTATGGCAAGTCGATACCCTATTCGAATTGGCTTCGAGAGGGCCTGACGGAAAGCCTGGCGCTGCTAGCCACGTATGCGGGGCAAGCGAGAGTTGAGGTGCCCGCCAGACCAGAGGACTGGATGAATGGCATCGTCAGAGAATTACTACACGAGGCCCCGCCCGTGCGTTGGGGTTCGATCGCTGACTTGCTGACGCTGCTTGCTGAGGCTGCTCCAGCAGCATTTCTGGAAGCCGTCGAGGACGAGATGACAAAGGAAGCCCCAGCGGTCATGGCTCTTTTCGATGAGGAGGGTGACTTGGGTGGATG
>JACCYU010000267.1 GCA_013696315.1 Gammaproteobacteria bacterium
GTACGAAGGCCGAGTCCGGCCATCCCAGGCCGCGCGACGCCGGTGCGCAGCAGGTTATGCAACAACGGAGAATCGCCGCGGCGCGGATCGAGTTCGAATCCCAGACTGCTGATCACGCATTGCACGGCTTGTATAGAGTGTTCCCCGTTAACTTCCCGCAGCGTCACCTCCAGCGCTGCGGAGGTAGCGCGGTGCGGAGGTAGCGCGGATTTCTCCGATTCCGCCCTTGTTGATCGTCAGGCGTCCGGTATTTTTAAGAGCATGCAATTGTAGCGCGACTTCGGGTGCGATGCGATGGCGATGCGCATCCCAGTACGAACGCGCATGGCGCAGAAAACGCTGGCGCTCAAGTATGGTTAGTCCGCGCCAAAGCGCCTGAGCCTGATGGCGCGCCGCGTCCATGCGCCATTGCCACGGCCGGCCCGCCCGCCGGTCTTCCTCCACGCTGCCGCGTAATTCGCGCACCAACGCGCGTAGGCCAACGCTGGTCAACGGCTCGCAGCACCCGTGATTGTCGCTGTGCGCCTGGGGAATGAGGCCATGACGGGACACGGCGTGGATATGTCCGCGATGATCGTGACGTTCAAGGGTTAACAACGCATCTACCATCGAAAGACCCGTGCCAACGATCAGCACATCGGCGTCTGGACGCGGCGGCCGGCTCTGTAAATCCCAGGCGTGCACGACGCGCGCGTCCGGAGAGCGCAAGCCGGGGAAGCCGCCCGTGCGACGCGGCGTGTTCCCCACCGCCAGTATTACCAGCGGGGCGAAGAGGCAGCGGCCATCGGATAGCCCGATGCTCCACAGGCCGCGCTCAACTTGCTCGCAATACATCGCCGAGTACCGAAGATGGGTGAACGTGGCGCCCGCTTGGTTGACGGCGACGTTCAGCTCTTGGCCTACGTAGTCGCCGAACCAGCCACGTGGGGTGAAACTGTTTTCGTCCACGCGGGGCGCGGTGTCCTTGTTTTCAGAGCGGGCTTGCGCGCGGGCCTGTGCCCAGCGTGTGTAATGATCGTCGTCATCGTTACGCAGGCTCATGTGTTTCGCTCGCGTGTTTAGCAGGTGGCAGCTCAGACGCGTGGCGTACGCCACACCGCGGCCCAGCCGTACGCTTGGTTCGATGATCGCCAGCCGCGGCGGCGATGCCCGCCGCAGCAGGTGGATCGCGGCGACAACGCCGGCATAGCCGCCACCGATAATCACTACGTCGTAATGTGGCGCGCGCGCGGCGCGGCCGCCCCGCTGGGGCAAATGCAACGACGCTTCACTACTCATGAGTTCGCTCCCTGATTTATGGATACGCGCGCTACAACTTGCCGATCAGCACCTCGGTGGCCTTGAACAAGGCCACCGCTTCGTCGCCGATCTGCAAATCTACGCCGCGGATCGAGCTGGAGGTGACCACCGCGGTGATGATACCGATAGGTGTTTCCACCTCGACCTCCGACACCACCGGGACGTCGTTAATGCGCACCACGGTGCCGCGAAACTGGTTACGTGTGTTTACGGTAATAGTCATGACTGACTCCTCTTGTGACTAAGCGGGTGCGTGTCAGCGCACCCTTAAATGAGCGATTCGGATCGATGACAGACGATCAACGGCCTTCGCTGAAGATGCCCCGTCGTCGAAGTGTTTGGTCTGTGCTTCGTCCCAGCCGCCAAAGTCGTCGATGGTGACCAGCGGGATCTCCTTGAACTGATCCTTGTACTGGGCGGCGACTTGCTTATTACGCGGACGGTAATAGTGCTTGCCAGCGATTTCCTGACCTTCGTTGGTATACAGATACTTGAGATAGGCGGTGGCCACCTCGCGCGTGCCGCGAGCGTCCACTACATCGTCAACCACCGACACAGGCGGTTCGGCGAGGATGGACTGCGAGGGATAGACGATCTCGAACTGACCCGGCCCCAGCTCCTCGATGGCGAGAAACGCTTCGTTCTCCCAGGACAGGAACACGTCGCCGATGCCACGCTGTACGAAAGTCGTCGTGCTGCCGCGCGCGCCGGAGTCCAGTACTGGAACGTTCTGGAAGAGCTTGGTTACAAACTCTTGCGCCTTTGCTTCCGAGCCGTATTCCTTTTCCGCCCAGGCCCATGCCGCAAGATAGTTCCAGCGCGCGCCGCCCGAGGTCTTTGGATTTGGCGTGATGATACTGACGTTGGGCTTGACGATGTCGTCCCAGTCCTTGATGCCCTTGGGATTGCCGGCGCGCACCAGGAGCACGATCGTCGATGTGTAGGGCGCGCTGCTGTTGGGCAGGCGAGTCTGCCAATCCTCCGGGATGAGCTCGGCTTCTGTGTACAAGGCGTCGATGTCTCCGGCCAGCGCCAGGGTCACGACGTCGGCCTCCAGCCATCGATCACCGAACGCGCCTGGCTGCCCGAGCCGCCGTGCGACTGATTGATGCTCACCGTGTCGCCGGTCTTCTCCTGGTAGTACTTGGCGAAGGCGGCGTTAAACTCGTCATAGAGTTCGCGGGTGGGATCGTACGAAACGTTCAGCAGCTCGTACTCCTCGGCCGCGGCGAGCGGTGCCGCGCCGATGATGGCGATTGCCGTCGCCGCCACGATTAAGTGCCGAATATTAAGTGTCATGGTGTGAATACTCTTGGTTTACGTAACGTGGAATTAAAAACTCACCTGCAGACGCGACAGGGCGACCTTCTCCTTGGGGAAGCCAGCCGCGCCGCCGAAAGAGTCGAAGTCCGTTTGAAAGTAGGCAACCGCGGCTTTCAGGTTCTTCGTGAGATACCAGTTCAGACCTAAGCCCCAGGTATCGGCCTCGGAGATCGAGTCGGTCGGATCGGCATAGAGCGGGAAGGCATCGTCGTCCAGGTCAAGCCATCCG
>JACCYU010000268.1 GCA_013696315.1 Gammaproteobacteria bacterium
CTGGCGCGCGAACTGAATCTGTTCACGCAATGGTATCTGCCAAAGCACCTGGGCGTCGCGCTGGGCGCCGAATCCCAGGCCGGGTGGGAAGACGTGCGCGTGCTGCTGATCGAGTCCGCGCTGGCACAGGCGTGCGTGTACGTGCATCGCGATTACATGCCGCGCAATCTGATGGTGTCCGATCCCAATCCTGGAGTGCTCGATTTTCAGGACGCGGTGTTCGGTCCCGTGACTTACGACGCCGTGTGCCTGTTCAAGGACGCGTTTGTTTCATGGCCCGAAGCGCGCGTGGACCAGTGGTCGCGGCAATACTGGGAGCGCGCGCGCGCGGCCGGCCTGCCGGTACACGATTCGTTTGCAGACTTCCAACGCGCCTTCGACTGGATGGGCCTGCAACGGCATCTGAAGGTACTCGGTATCTTCGCGCGACTCACGCATCGCGACGGCAAGTCCGGCTACGCCAGAGATACTCCCCGCTTCGTGCGCTACGTGATGACGATCGTCGCCCGCTACGGCGAACTGGCGCCGCTCGCGCGTTTATTCGAGCATCACGTTGTGCCGCGCGTCTCTTTATGAAGGCGATGATACTCGCCGCCGGGCGAGGCGAACGAATGCGGCCGCTCACCGACCACACGCCCAAGCCATTGCTCAAGGCGGGCGGCAAGGCGCTGATCGAGTATCATCTGGAGGCGCTGGCGGCGGCGGGCTTTAACGAGGTGGTGATCAATCTCGCGGATCTGGGCGATCAGATCCAGGCGAAGCTCGGCGACGGGGGCCGCTTCGGTCTGAACATTCGCTACTCCGATGAGGGCGAGCGCGCGCTGGAGACCGGGGGCGGCATTTTCAAGGCATTGCCGCTGCTGGGAGACGACCGTTTTCTGGTGGTCAACGGCGATGTCTGGTGCGATTATCCGTGCACGCTTCGCGGGCTGGCGCGCGGCGACCTCGCGCATCTGGTGCTGGTCGATAATCCGGCGTATCACGCTCAGGGCGATTTTTTTCTGGACGCCGGAAGGCTCAGCCCGACGCACGGGGAGAAACTCACCTTCAGCGGCATCGGTTATTACACACCATCGCTGTTCGCGCACTGCCAGCCGGGCGCGTTCCCGCTGGCCCCGTTATTGCGACGCGCCATCGAAGTTGGAAAGGTCAGCGCCGAGCACTATCGGGGCGAATGGCTGGATGTGGGCACGCCGGAACGCCTGCGGGCGCTGGATGCGCGCCTGTACGCCGATGTTGGCTCCCGACCGGACTAGAAATTCGATGGGACAGGAAATAGATTCCAGCCGCTTCACGCCGCGCGATTTCGAGGAGTTCGCGCGACGCCTCAAACACGAAACCGAGCTGTTGATCACCCATGCGCACGCGGGCGGATTGTCTAGCACCGGGCCGGTCGCAGGTTTCGAGCTGGAGGCATGGCTGGTGAACGCACGGCTGGAACCAGCGCCGGTCAACGAAGCCGTCCTCAAGACTATGGCGGACCCGCTCGCGACCTTGGAACTCGCGAAGTTCAATATCGAACTCAACGTGGAGCCGGAGCTGCTGATGGGCCGCGCACTAAGTGGTCTGGAAGCCGCGCTCAAACGCACCTGGACCGGCGCGCACGACGCGGCCCGGCAGCATGGCGCCGGCCTGCTGACCATCGGTATCCTGCCGACCTTGCGCGCCGAGCATTTAAGCCTCGCTAACATGTCGGGCCTCAAGCGTTACCGCGCGCTCAACCGGCAGGTGCTGCGCGCGCGCGACGGGCGGCCGCTCAAGCTCGACATCGTGGGTCATCGGCACCTCAAGTGCGAGCACAACAATATTTTGCTGGAATCCGCCACAGCGTCATTCCAGATCCATCTGCAGGCGCCGTTTGAGCGCGCGCACCGGCTTTACAACGCGGCGATAGCTATTTCGGCGCCCATGGTCGCGGCCGGCGCCAACGCACCGTATCTGTTCGGTCAGGACCTGTGGAGCGAGACCCGTATACCGTTATTCGAGCAATCGGTCGAGGTCGGCGGCTTTAACGATGTCGCGCAGGGGCCGCTGCGGCGCGTGAGCTTTGGCTCCGGCTATGCGAGCGACTCCATTCTCGAATGTTTTACTGAGAATCTTGAACATTTTCCCGTACTGCTGCCGACGCTCAGCGACGATCCGTCCGCAATGTTCGCGCATCTGCGCCTGCACAACGGCACGATCTGGCGCTGGAACCGGCCGCTGATCGGTTTCGATGCGGATGGCACGCCGCACGTGCGCATCGAGCACCGCGTGCTGGCCGGCAGCCCGACCATCGCCGACGCGGTGGCTGACGCGGCGCTATTTTACGGACTCGCCGAAAGCCTGTGCGCGCCGGGTGTGCGCCTTGAGGCGCGACTGCCATTCGCGCAGGCCAAGGACAATTTCTATCAGGCGGCGCGCTTTGGGCTCAGCGCCAGCGTGAGCTGGCTGGATGGCAAAAAGACCGGCATTCGCGCGTTGCTGTTGAACGAGCTGCTGCCGCTTGCGCGCCGCGGTCTACATTCAATCGGCATAGAGCCGGCGGACTGCGACCATTACCTCGGCGTGGTTATGCAACGAGTGGAACAAAGCCGCAACGGCGCCGGTTGGCAACGCGCGTTCGTGGCGCGTCACGGGCCGGACATGCAGGCGCTGACGGCTGCCTATATCGATCGTCAGCGGCGCGGCGAGCCGGTACACACCTGGCATCCTTGAGCGCATGCTGACCGAACTCGACTATCTTCCGGAAGGCTTGCTGCGGCTGCCGGCCCATCGTCTGCACGAAGTGCTGGCCGGGCCCACGCTTATCCACCTGCCGGGACGCCGCGAGCCGCCGCTGTTCGTTTCGATATTATTGCACGGCAATGAGGATGTCGGCCTTCAAGCGATGCAGACCTTGCTGCAACGCACAGAGACTTTACCGCGCGCCCTGTCGATCTTCATCGGAAATGTGGGCGCGGCCCGTCTCGGCGCGCGTTTTCTGCCGGGACAGCCGGACTTCAACCGCGTGTGGCCGGGCGGGGATTTCGCGGATTCTTGTGAGGCGCGCACCTTGGCGGAAGTGGTCAGGATCATGGCGGCGCGCGGCGTGTTCGCGAGCGTGGATGTCCACAACAACACCGGGCTTAATCCGCATTACGCCTGCATCAATCGGCTGGATCACTGTTTCCTGCAGCTGGCGCTGCTGTTCAGCCGCACCGTGGTCTACTTCGTGCAGCCTACCGGGGTACAGTCGATAGCTTTTGCCGAGCTGTGTCCGGCCACCACCCTGGAGTGCGGCAAATCGGGCCAGGCGCGCGGCGCGCAGCACGCGGCCGATTATCTGGCGGCCTGTCTGCGGCTGGCCGAGTTGCCGGTGCAGCCGGTGGTGGAACAGGACATCGACCTGTTCCACACCGTCGCGGTGGTAAAGCTGCCGCCGGAGGCAAGCTTCAGCTTTGGCGGCGACAAGGCTCAAGTCCGTTTCGATGACGATCTGGACCGATTCAATTTCCACGAACTGCCGGCAGGCACCGTGCTTGCCGACATAGCTGCCGATGGACCCGTATTCCTGAGGGCGACCGGCGAACGGGGCGAAGACGTGACGCACCGGTATTTCGCCAGCCAGGAAGGGCGGCTCACCTTGAAAAAGTCCGTTATGCCGTCGATGCTGACCCTTGACGAAGAAATCGTGCGCCAGGACTGCCTGTGCTACCTGATGGAACGAGTGGCAATCCCGCAGTAAACTCAGAACTTCGGAGATGTCGAGAACGGGCATCTTTCCCATACGTGGGCGGAAAGGAAGCATCGGCCGCTTCCTTATGAACAGGATGCTAACGGTCGTGGCTCCGCGACCGAAGGGAAATCTAAGCAAAGTGCGCCACTCATACAGTGTTTCAATTCAAACGCCCTGACGCCCTCACGTAGCCGCGTAAAATGAATGGAAAGCTTGATGAGAAAGATATAAAAGGCAGTCTGGCCCAAGCAGAACAGGCGCTTTTGCTTTTGCCGACTAAATTGATTTAAAGGCGTAGTATGAATGTCGTCGAGCAACACAAGATGATCGTCATCCATAGCTGTGCCGGCCGGTAAGAAAAAAATATCAGACATACGTTGTGTCCTGATGAGATCAATATTCTGCCGGATTCTCTATTCATTGAACTTCGCATCAGAAAAACGTTTACGCACTGCAGATAGCGGAATAATAGGAGAGAAGACGACATTACAGTCGGGGCGGGATGGATTATCCGGGTCAATGTCGCTATTCGAAAGGATCATGCCACGGACTTTAAGCATCTCGTTGTCGTTCTTAATGGCAAATCCCGTCCAGCCATCTCCTTGCAAGGCTTTTTTTGTTGGCGCGGGCAAGATGTAGTAATCGCGAAACTCAGAAAAGCGCTTAAGCTGCTCAGTGACTTTGTTGTAGTCTGCCTCGCTCAAATATGCGGGCAGATGACATCGGATCACCTCCGCAAGTTCGTCGGGATCCATTAATCTCTCACATACATATCTCGGCGGTTGCGATACAGCAGCTTGCGCGCGCCTGCATCGAGATCAAGTTCGCTAGCTGAAAGCATGGCCGCAACTTCAGAGAGCACTTCACGCATACTCTGGCTAGCTGTTCGCGCTGGAGTAGGAGAGCCTTGTGAAGAGTTGCGTATGTGTAGGCTTGACCGGCTGTAGGAGGTGTCAGATACGAGCGGAATGACATGCGTCATTCGCTCGCTATAAACGTTCGACCCGGCCACGCCAGTAGTCAACGTGACCGCCAGCAAAACCGATCCCTTTAATTCTCGGGACAGCAGCGTCGTGGGAGCATAAGGGTCAATGATAGGAGGATTCATCAGATCTGCCGACACAAATGCATCACTCCCACACTGGTTTTAGCGCTTCGATGGTATCTGGTTTCAAAATGGCAAAGAAAACTTGCTTCTCCGTTTCGTGCGCCTGCTCTAGCAGAGCGTCCGCGGCACTCCAGTAATCGCTCAGGTCTTTCTGGTAGATTGTGTCCACATCTACTAGTACGCCGCGGATTATTTCGTTACTGTCATCGATCTTCGCCTCTACATGTGTCTGAATCCCTATCAGATTGTCGAAGAGATCTGTCGATGTCTCAACCCTAAGGAGAGCGGATTTGTCCAGAAAACCCAAATCGGCGACGTCTAGCTGAACGTTGAGCATCTGCAGCTGATCGTGATCTGAACTAGATTCGATTACGTTTCTGTACTTGATTGAAAATCTCTCAACTCTACGAACTTGTTCGGTGTCGCGAAGTGAATCCAGGACACGGCGTACGATCGGCTTAAAGAGGTGCCAGCCTGGATAAGGACGTTTGCAAAGTACGGCAAGAACTTTTGGGCCGAGAGCAACTTGAAACTGTTCGCCGGTCATTAGCCTTTGCGGTTGATATTGGAGCTGAGGCACGCTCTGGATCATCTCAATGGGAAAACTGGCTTGCGGCAGTATTGCTACGTTGGGAAGATCAGTGCCCAGATCCTTAAATATCATGCCAAGGATCAGTTCGCTTGCGCTCGGGCTAGATGGCTCGAACCGCAACTCGAAAGCAACGTCGATGATCGGCACTCGCCCGAGCCTCGTCGGTGTCCTAGAGCCGCTTGCCGTCGTGCGCGAGGCTACCTTGGCCAGCTTTTCGCGTTCGTTGCTACTCAAAGGTGACTTACGTCTAGTCAATTGCGTCTTTCTAGCCGACATAGCATTAATCAGCTTCTGTTGGCTCAGCTGCCAAAGGTGTAACGTTCGATAAAGTGGAATTCGATGATTATTCTGCTTGTAGGTTTCATGTGATGCAACATTGCTTTTCCAATGCCTTAAGGGCCATTTGCAACGCGTTAAGCTGGAAAGCTTCAAAGAACGTTCTTGGCACCTTTATTCACCACAAATAAGCATATATATATCAACAATATATATCGCGGTTAAGGATTCGCTGCCGAATTCCCTTATTCGTTGGGGCGCTTCGACTGGCACTTAAAAATCTAGATAAACAATAATCGACACTTGTCCGGGCAACTCTTGCTTCAACGCGCGCGTCACAGCCCGCGGTTTGTTATCCTCAGCAATACCGCGCAGGCGAGACTGCGCGCGATACACACGTCGCACCGCCATCGATGCATGACCGTTAGAGGCGGCCGTAAACCTTCAACTTTCCGGAGTACATCATGAGTGATCACGTATACAAGGTGGTCGAGCTGGCGGGTTCATCCACCACCGGCAGCGACGACGCGGTTCAGAACGCCATCTCGCGCGCCGCCAAAACGATCGACAATATGGACTGGTTCGAGGTGCTGGAGACCCGCGGACACTTGAAGGATGGGCGCGTGGAGCACTGGCAGGTTACCGTCAAGGTCGGCTTCCGGCTGAACGATTAATCATTCGAAACAGGAGCGATCATGGCGCAACCGCTGGCTTTCGAAATCGAGCTCGATCAACCTTACGAGGCGGCGGTCGAAGCTGTCACCGCCGCGCTGAAAACCGAGGGCTTTGGCATCCTCACCACCATCGACGTCAAGGCGACTCTCAAGCAAAAACTGAATGAGGATTTTCGTCCGTACGTGATTCTCGGCGCGTGCAATCCGCCGCTCGCCCATCGCGCGCTGTCCGCGGAAGCGCGCATCGGCGTGCTGCTTCCGTGCAATGTAACGGTCGAGGCGACCGACGCTAACGGTTCGCTGGTGCGCCTCGGCGATCCGCACGTGTTGTTGCAGGTGGGTGGGCTGGATCAGAATCCGGCCGTGCGCGAGATCGCGGACGACGCGCGGGCACGACTGCAACGCGCGGCGCGATCGCTGACACAAGGCTAGGTCTGGTTCGCGCGGCGATACCGGTACCATACCATCGCCAGATACTCCGACGATGCGTTGCTGGCCATGTACAGGGCGCGGTAGGTCGGCAGCATCCGGTAAGCGCGCCGCGGCGTGTCGCAGGCGGTAGGTGCGGGTGTCACTTTCAGCCCTGCGCGTAGGAACGACCACACAGCGCGGGGCATGTGCCAGCCGTGGGTGACCAGCAGCGCGTGCTGGACATCGTGCGCGGCCAGCATGCGCGCGGAATTAACCGCGTTTTCGAACGTATCGCGGCTGTCGCTTTCCATCCATGTCACGGGCACGCGAAAATCCTGCTCCAGCGCCTCTTTCATCATTGATGCCTCGCTGCGCGCCTCGCCGAACAAACGTCCGCCGGAGACCAGAATCGGCAGCCCGGACTCGCGATGCAGGCGCGCCGCGTAACGCAGTCGCTCCAGGGTAAAGTATTCAACGGTATCGCCACCATATTCATCGGCGTCGCGGTTTCTGCCGCCGCCCAACACGATAATTGCCTGCGCTTCCTGAGGCACGGCGCACAGGACTTGGTAACGCGCGTCCAGCATAGTGACCAGACGATGCGACACGGCGGGCGTGCTTAACAGATAAAGGATCGCGACACCGGCAACGGCGAGCAGGAATCCCGCGACCGGCAACGGACCCAGCACTGCCAGGCCCAGCGCGATCAGCAATAAAGGGCCGGCGGGCGGAAGTAACAACGATGCGATCAGGTAAGTCACGTATGCCGCCGCTGTTTGGGCCGAGGCGAGACTTTACCCAGTCGGGCCGGCGGTTGGAAGGTTTCGCCCGCTGGTTCCTGACAAGCGGATCGAGACCGCAAATGCAGACCGAACAAACCGGCGCATGGTTTGTCCATCCCACCATCCGCTGCGTTCCACTGTGTTTTATTGTAGTTTTTTCTTCAGGAGGTTTTAATGCAACAACGCAAACTCGGCTCACAGGGTCTGGAAGTTTCCGCGCTCGGCCTGGGCTGCATGGGCATGTCGGATTTCTACGGCGAACGCGACGACCGCGAGTCCATTGCGACCATCCACCGCGCGCTAGGAACTGGGCGTCAATCTACTCGACACTGCCGACATGTACGGCCCGTTCGTGAACGAAGAACTGGTGGGCCGCGCCATCGAGGGCCGCCGCGACGAAGTCGTGCTGGCGTCCAAGTTCGGCATTGTGCGCGATCCGGCTGACGCCAGCTTCAAGGGTGTGAGCGGCAGGCCGGAATATGTACGCGAGGCCTGCGATGCCAGCCTCCGGCGACTGGGCGTGGACACGATCGATCTTTATTACCAGCACCGGGTCGATCCGGACACGCCCATCGAGGACACGGTCGGCGCCATGGCGGAGCTGGTGTCCGCGGGCAAGGTAAGGTTTCTGGGCTTGTCCGAAGCTGGCGCGGACACCTTGCGTCGCGCGCACGCGGTGCATCCGATCAGCGCGCTACAGACCGAATATTCGCTGTGGACGCGCGACCCGGAAGACGATGTACTCGATATCTGCCGCGAGCTTGGTATCGGTTTCGTCGCATACAGCCCCTTGAGCCGCGGCTTTCTGACCGGTCAGCTTCGCAGCTTCGAGGATTTGCCGGAAGACGACTACCGGCGACAGTCACCGCGTTTTCAGGGCGATAACTTTCAGCGCAACCTCGATCTCGTGGCGCGCGTGCAGGATCTGGCCGAGGAAAAACGCTGCACGCCGGCGCAACTGGCAATCGCGTGGGTGCTCGCGCAGGGCACTGACATCGTGCCGATCCCCGGCACCAAGCGTCGCAAGTATCTGGAGCAGAATCTGGCCGCGCTAAACGTCCGTCTGTCCGCTGAAGATCTGCAGCGCATCGATGAGGTCGCGCCCCACAGCGCGGTCGCAGGTCAGCGCTACGCGGAGTCCGGTATGGGCATGGTCAATCGCTAGGAACCGTTTATTGAGTCATAAATTCGAGCGGCACACGGAGGTGCCGTGATTACGCCGTCAATCCGGCGGCCTAACCCAGGCGGCCTGACGATCCGCGTGATACGACGACCGCACCATGGGCCCGCTCGCCACGTGCGAGAATCCCATGCGGCGACCGGCCTCGCCTAACTGATCGAATTCGCGAGGCGTCACAAAGCGCGCCACCGGCAGATGGTGGCGGCTGGGTTGCAGATACTGACCCAGGGTCAACATGTCGCAACCGTGCGCGCGCAGGTCACGCATGACCTGCTCGACTTCGGCAAGCTCCTCCCCAAGCCCCAGCATCAATCCCGATTTGGTCGGAATCCGCGGGTGCGCGGCCTTGAATCGCTGGAGCAGCGACAGCGACCACTGGTAATCGGAACCGGGCCGCGCCTGACGGTAAAGCCGCGGCACGGTTTCGAGATTGTGATTGAACACATCCGGCGGCGCCTCGGCGATGATCTTCAAAGCCACGTCCATGCGACCGCGAAAATCCGGCACCAGCACCTCGATGCGGATCGCCGGATTGCGCGCGCGCACTTGCGATATGCACGCCGCGAAATGCGCCGCGCCGCCGTCGCGCAGATCGTCGCGATCCACGGAGGTGATCACGACGTACCTCAGCCCCATCGCCTTGATAGTGCGCGCCAGATGTTCGGGTTCGTCAATGTCCAGCGGATTCGGACGGCCGTGGGCCACGTCGCAGAACGGACAGCGGCGCGTGCAGATGTCGCCCATAATCATGAACGTGGCCGTACCGTGGCCGAAACATTCGCCGAGGTTCGGACACGCCGCTTCTTCGCACACGGTGTGCAGCGCGTTCTCGCGCAGGATTTTTTTCAGTCGCGCGACTTCCGGAGTCGCGGGCGACTTCGCGCGTATCCACGGCGGCTTGCGCGCGGGGCGGATGGTAGGCTCTATCTTGATCGGGATGCGGGCTACTTTAGCCGCACCCCGCATTTTTTCACCCTGAACGATGCGATGCGGGGTCGAGGACATAGTTAATTTCGGCTTGCTCAATTGAGCCGTCATTGTACGCCAGGCCCGCAAGCAGATGGCCGCACAAACGAGTCGCTACGATGCGGCGGTCGTTGATCTGAACATGGTCTCTGAGCTGCGTGACTGCCAGCCCCGCGTAACCGCACGAGTTGATGCGCGCGAAGGGCGAAAGATCCATATCGACGTTCAGGGCGAGGCCGTGATAACTGCACCCGCGCCGGATGCGCAGGCCCAGCGCGGCGATCTTTTTGCCTTCGACGTAGACGCCTGGCGCGTGTCGTCGCGCCTGCGCGGTAATGCGGTAGTCGGCAAGTAGCGCGATGACGGCGTTCTCGATGGCGCTGACCAGGGCGCGCGCGCCGAGCCGCGCGCGCTTAAGATCGATCAGCAGATAAATCACGACTTGCCCCGGCCCGTGATACGTCACCTGCCCGCCGCGATCGCTCTGCACCACCGGAATATCGCCGGCATCGAGTATGTGTTCCCGTTTGCCGGCCAATCCCAGAGTAAATACCGGAGGATGTTCGACTACCCAGAGTTCATCCGCCGTCTCGGCGCTACGCCGCGAGGTAAATTGCTGCATCGCCCGCCAGACCGGAACGTACGCGTCGTGGCGTAGCTCCCTGACGATTGGGCTCGCCCCGTTGTGGGTCAGCGTCGTCACTGTCGCCGGGTGGCTCATAGTGGATAGCGGAACATACTCAAATGGCCATAATTACCGATTGGCAGGCGCTGATCTCTCGGTAGATGTCATCCAGTTGTCGCCGGCTGCTCGCGGGCACGACGGCGGTGATGCTTTCGTATTTGCCGTGGCGACTGAAGCGGCTGGTGACGGCGGTGTCGGGCAACTCTTCCACGTGATGGCCGATAATCTCCACCACCTTTTCACGCAGATGGCCTTTGGCATGGCCCACTATCTTGATCGGGAAATCGCACGGGAATTTGAGGGCGGACTCGGTTTGAACGTCGTCAGTCACACCGTTTTCCTCACGACGAATTGCCTTTTGTATCTCTGATAAAGGGCATGGATCCGCTTCCATTGCGGTCCCGGCAAGCCATCGCCGACCGGCTTTTCATCCAGGGTCGTGACCGGCAACACTTCCTTTGACGAGCTGGTGATCCAGATCTCCTGCGCGCCGCCTAAGGCGCGTTCACGGATACGCGCCTCTTCGTGCGCGAGGCCGCCGGCCGCGGCAAGTTCCAGGATGAGGTCGCGCGTGACACCCGGCAGCAGCGACGCGCTGTTCGGCGGCGTGACGATCACGTCGTCAATCACGACAAACACATTGCTCGCGGCGCCCTCGGCGACATAGCCGTCGCGTACGAGCAGCGATTCGGCCGCGCCGGCCTCGATCGCCTGCTGGCGCAACAGCACGTTCGCTAGCAGGCTGATGCTCTTGATGTCGCAGCGTTGCCACCGGATGTCTTCCCGGGTTACCGCCTTAATGCCGCCCTCCAACTGCTCCGGCGCGGACCGCGGCAAGAGGCTGGTCATGGCGAACACGGTTGGTTCGATGTCGCGCGGGAAAGCATGGTCGCGTGGCGCGACGCCGCGCGTGACCTGCCAGTACACCAGCAGGTCGCCGCCGCCGGCCCGCTCGATCAGATCGGTGAGAATCTGAACCCAGCGAGCCGGTGCGTAAGGGTTCGGAATGGAGACCTCATTCAGGCTGCGTGACAGGCGCGCCAGATGCTTATCCAGCCGGAAAGCGTGACCGCCATAAACAGGCATCAGTTCATAGACGCCATCGCCGAACAGAAATCCCCGGTCCAGCACCGGCACCCGCGCCTCCTCGGCGGGCACGAACTCGCCGTTGAGATAGACCTTCGGCGACACTACTGGAACCACATCAGAACCGTATCCTTCGCCTGACGCCACAGCCCGCCCTTGTCAAGGGATTGCAGGGCGATCACCGGTGCTTCGCGCAACGGCTCACCCTCGAAAGTGACCTTGACCTGACCGACCCGCTCGCGTTTACCGACGGGCGCCAGAATCTGTTCGTTGAGATCCAGCGACGCGTTTAACGCTGCATAGCGATCGCGCGGAATGGTGACAATCAGATCCTCGGCCAGACCGACCGGCACGTATTCGCTCACGCCTTTCCATGCGCGCGGGGTCGCCAGCGGCTCGTCGGCGGTATAAAGCTTGTGTGTCTCGAAAAACCGGAAGCCATAACTTAGCAGCGCCTGCGTATTGGCGGCGCGCGCGCTTTCGCTCTTGGTGCCCATCACCACGGAGATCAGACGCATGCCATCCTGCCGGGCGGAGGCCGCCAGACAATAGCCGGCCGAATCCGTATGGCCGGTCTTGAGGCCGTCCACGGAATCGTCGTGGATCAGCAAGGTGTTGCGGTTGTATTGCCTGATGCCGTTATAAGTGAATTCGCGCTCGGCGTAGCCGGCATAATACTCTGGGAAATCGCGGATCAGCGCTTGCGACAGGGTGGCGATGTCGCGCGCGGTGGTGTACTGCTCGGGATGCGGCCAGCCGGTGGAATCGACGTAATGCGTGCCGGTCATGCCCAGTCTTTCGGCTTCCGCATTCATTAAATCCGCAAATGCGCTTTCGGTACCGGCGACGTGCTCGGCCACGGCCACGGTCGCGTCATTGCCGGACTGGATGATGATGCCCTTGAGCAACTCCTTGAGTTTTACCCGATCGCCTACCTCCACGAACATCTTGGAGCCGCCCATGCGCCACGCCTTCTCGCTGATCAGCACCTCGTCATCCAGACTGATCTCGCCTTGCCGCAGCGCCTTGTAGACCAGATAAGTGGTCATGATCTTGGTGATGCTGGCCGGCTCCACCCTCTCGTCGGGCTGATGCTCGGCCAGCACCGCGCCGCTGTCGAAATCGATCATGATGTAGCCTTTCGATTGAAAGGTGGGCGGCGACGGGATCGGCGCCGGCGCCATGGTCGGCGTCTGTGCGGCTACCGTGGAAGCGTACGCGAACGACATTAAGGTCAGTGCTACGAACAGGCATTTTTGTATTGGCATTGGCATAGTGATAAGCGGTGATGAACTTTCGGAACGAAACATGTGGACTCTAACTCCCTGCCCCGCGGCAAATCCGCAACAACCCCACGACAACTATAACCGGCATCGCAATACGCGTGAATCACCGCGCGTTGCCGCCACTCGCGAACCGGCGTGACGTCGTCCGCCGGTCGTATTCTTCTTATTGTTGTTTTTATACGGTACTTATTCGGCCACGACGCGGGCATCGTACAAACCCAGGGCCTGCACACGCCGCGCGGTCCGATCCGCGTCGGCCGCCGAGGACAAGGGCCCGATGCGCACGCGATACAGCGGACCGTCCGCACCGGTCTGTATCTTATTACCCCCGATCTGAATATCCCCCAATTCAGCGGGCAGCAGTTGTGCGCGCAACGCTTCGGCATTGCGTAACTCGGCAAATGCGCCGACCTGCACGAACAGGGCTGGAAAGTCCGGCAGCGACGTCGCGGCGGTTTGTACAGCCTGCGGCGGCGTTGCGACGACTGGCGCAGGTTCCGGCTGTGGCGCGCCGGGGCTCAGTGCCCGCACCTCGACCAGCGCTGTGCCACGCTGAACAATACCCAGTTTGTATGCCGCGGCGTACGACAGGTCGATCACGCGATCATCGTGAAACGGCCCGCGGTCATTGACCTTCACTACCGTCTCGCGCCCGTTATCCAGATTGGTGACGTGCACGTAAGTCGGCAATGGCAGGCTGGGGTGCGCGGCGGTCATCGCGTACATGTCGTAGGTTTCGCCGCTGGACGCCCGGCGACCCTGGAAATCGGCTCCGTACCACGACGCCATGCCGCGTTCGACGAAGCCCTCGCTGCTGTCCAGCACATCGTAACGCCGGCCCGCGACGTCGTAGTAAGCCGGGTTGCCGTAGCGGCTCTTCGGCTCGACCTTCGGCACCGCATCGGGCGGATAATCCTTGCCCCAGCCAGCCGGCGGCTCCGGCAAGGGCGCATGACCGGTGCAGGCCGAAAGCACAAGCGCCGCCACCAGCCATGCAAGAACCTGCCGGTACACACGCATCGCGCTTAGCCGCTCGCCCTGTCGTAGGCCTGCCTGATCTGCTGGCTTAACTGATACACCGCCATGGCGTACAGCGAGCTGTGGTTATAGCGCGTGATGACGTAGAAATTATTGAGACCCACCCAGTATCGCGTGGCATCGCCCACATCGTATTCGAACAGCGCAACGCGCGCGTCGGCGGCGATAGGGCCTCGCGTTTTCACACCCAGGCTCGTAAGCCGCCTGGCCTCGATGCTCGGCTCCATGCCTCGCGCCACCAGCGCGCGGTGATCGGCGCCGTTCACTTGCGCGGGATACGCGACGCGCGCGCCCTCCCGCCAGCCATGCGCGCGGAAATAGTTAGCGACGCTGCCGATGGCGTCGGCGGTGCTGTTCCACAGTTCGCGCGTGCCGTCGCCGTCAAAATCCACCGCGTAGGCGCGATAGCTGCTGGAGATGAACTGGCCCATGCCCATCGCGCTCGCGTACGAGCCGATTACCTCGGGAATACGCAGCGACTCCTCGCGGCTCAGCAGCATGAAATGCTCCAGTTCCGAGCGGAAAAAGTCGCCGCGGGGCGGATAATCGAAGGCCAGGGTGACCAGGGTGTCGAACACCGGGTAATCACCGGTCTGGCGACCGTAATAAGTCTCCACGCCAATGATCGCGACGATGATCGCGACCGGGACACCGTATTCGTGCGATGCTCTTTCCAGTAACGTCCGGTTCTCATCCCAGAATTCAACGCCGCCGTTGATGCGGGCCCGGGTGATGAAAATTTCGCGGTACTCGTGCCATGGTTTCGCCTCGGCCGGCCGCGCGATGGCCTCCAGCGACGTCTCCTGCTGGTCGACCCTGGCGAACAGCCGCTCAAGCTCGCCGGCGTCGAAGCCGTGTTTCGAGACCATGTCATCGATGAAGTCGCGCACTTCCGCGCGGCCCAGATAGTCGTTGGAATCAGCCTCGGCGGACGTCAGCATATAAACGGCGACCGCGGCCGCCAAGGTGCAAAGCAGTGCGATCAGAGTGCGGGCAGTTAAATTCATTCTTGTTGTTGTTGCAATGGTCAATAAGTATGAGCGCGCGCGTGCGCATGGCGTGTATCCGAGTGCATGGACATGAGCATACCGAATGCCGCCATCAACGTCACCACGGATGTTCCGCCATAACTTATCAGCGGCAACGGCACGCCTACCACCGGCAACAGCCCGGACACCATGCCGATATTTACGAACACGTACACGAAGAAAGACAGGCTCAGACTGCCCGCCAGCAGGCGCGTGTACGTATCCTGCGAGCCGACTGCGATGAACAGTCCGCGCCACACGATCGACGCATAGATCACGAGCAGCAGCATCACACCCATAAAACCCCATTCCTCGCCAAACACCGCAAAGATGAAATCCGTGTGTCGCTCCGGCAGGAAATCCAGCTGGGACTGGGTGCCGTTCAACCAGCCCTTGCCGTACAGTCCGCCGGAGCCGATCGCGATCTTGGACTGAATGATATGGTAGCCCGCGCCCAGGGGGTCGTTCTCAGGGTTCAACATTGTGAGTATGCGCTGGCGCTGGTAATCACGCATGAAATGCCAGAGCAACGGCGCGCATGCAAGCCCGGACAGACACATGGCCGACAGCAGCCGCCAGCTCACGCCGCCAGAAAAATGGCGAACGCGCCGGCGCTGCCGACCAGCAGGGCGGTGCCCAGATCCGGCTGCTCCGCGATGAACATAACGGGCGTCGCGACCATCAGCAGCGCCAGCGCCACCCGCCAAGAGCGCGGCGGCAACGGCCGGCCGGCGAAATACCAGGCGACCATCATTGGCACCACCAGCTTCATGAGCTCCGAAGGCTGGAAACGCAGAAGGCTCAGACTAAGCCAGCGCTGCGCGCCCTTGCTGACCTCGCCGAAAAACATGACCGCAGCCAGCAGAATCAAACCGGCCAGGTATAACCAGGGCGACCAGGTCCGAAGATTCCGCGCCGGGATCTGCGCGATTAGCAGCATGACGCCAAGGCCGACTGCGAGCCGCAATCCCTGGCGCGTGATCAGCTCGAAGTGCGCGCCACCCGCGCTATAAAGGATCACCATTCCCAGCGCGGCCAGTGTGGAAAGCGCGGCCACCAAAGGGATATCCAGCCTCAGCAGACGGATCAACGCTCCCGAACCGGCTGCCCCCGGCGTGTGCGAATAACCGCTACGCGCGGCCGATCCGGGGCGCGTCACCGAGGACCGGCCATGAGCGCGGGGGCGCTTTCCAGCAGATGGTAATCCAGCACCTTGCGCGCGATCGGCGCCGCCACGCGCCCGCCCCCGCCACCGTTTTCGACAATGACGGCAATCGCGATGCGCGGCGCTTCAGCCGGCGCGGAAGCGATGAACAAGGCATGATCGCGCAGTTCCGCCGCGACCCTGGTTTCGTCATATTCTTCATCCTGCGCCAGGCCGAATACCTGCGCAGTACCGGTCTTGCCGGCGATCGCGTATTGCGCGTCCTGACCGATGCTGTACGCGGTGCCGCGCGGGTTGCGCGTGACCTCGACCATGGGACCGATCACCTGGTCCCAGAACGCCGCATCGCGCACTTCGAGGGCGCCGGTGAATTCGGGCTCAATCGCCCGGAAGGCGCCCGTGCAGATATCCTGAAGCGCGTGCAGAAACCGTGGGCGTACGTATTTGCCGCGCATCGCCAGGGTGGCGGTGGCGGCGGCGAGCTGCAGCGGGGTCACCAGCATGTAGCCCTGCCCGATGCCGGCGCTTAAGGTCTCGCCCGGAAACCAGACCTGACCGCGCGCGGCCAGCTTCCAGGCGCTGGACGGCAGCAAGCCCGCCGCCTCGCCGGTGGAATCGAGTCCGGTGACCCGCCCCAGCCCGAATCGCGTCAGGAAATCGTGCATGCGGTCGATGCCGAGCCGATGCGCCAGATCATAGAAATACACGTCGGCCGAACGCATGATAGCCAGCTCCAGGTTCACCAGCCCGTGACCCTCGGGCTTCCAGTCGCGGTAGTGGCGGCTGTCGCCGGGCAACTGATAATACGGCCCGGCCCACATGGTTCGATCAGCCTGCGTGACGCCGTAATCCAGCCCCGCCAGCCCCATGAACGGCTTGATGGTCGAACCCGGCGGATACTGGCCGGTGAGCGCGCGATTGAACAGCGGCCTGCGGGGATCGTCGCGGAGCAGGTCGTAATCCGTGTAACTGATGCCGTTGACGAACAGGTTGGGGTCGTATGCAGGCTTGCTGACCATCGCCAGAACCTCGCCGGTGGCGGGCTCGATCGCGACCACCGCGCCGTTCGCGTCGCCCAGCGCCTCGGTCGCCACGCGCTGCAAACCCATATCCAGACTCAAGACCAGATCCGCGCCGGGTATCGGTAACTGCTGATCCAGCACGCGCAATGGCTTGCCCTGTGCGTTGATCTCGACGTGCTGGAAACCCGGCGCGCCGTGCAGCCGGGTCTCATAATATTTTTCCACGCCCAGTTTGCCGATGTGGCTGGTGGCGCTGTACATGTTTGGGTCGAGCTGGCGCAGCTCGGCTTCGTTGATGCGCCCGACGTAACCCACGGCGTGCGCGGCCAGCTCGGCCGCGGGATAGCGGCGGCTCGAATGGGCGGCGATGTCGACGCCGGCAAACAGATGGCGGTTGATGGCGAATGATGCGACGTGCCGGGGACTGACATTGAGCAGCAGCGGCGCGGCCTGGAAAGGTTCCTGACGTCGCACGATGGTTTGAAAGCGGCTCAGGTCACTGTCGCTGATCGGCAGGATTTCGGCCAGCCCGGCCAGGGTCGCGGGCAAGTCGCGTACCTGGGAGGGGGTAATTTCCAGCGTGTAGCTGGGCAGATTCTCGGCCAGCACCACGCCGTTGCGGTCATAGATAAGTCCACGCGGAGGCGGCACCGCGACCAGTCTTATGCGGTTATCCTGCGAGAGTGTCTGAAAGTGATCGTGATTGGTAATCTGCAGAAACGCCATGCGGCCCGCCAGGACAGCCAGCAGCACGAAGGTCGCCAGCGCGGCGACCGCGGCACGTATCGCGAATCGTTTGCGTTCGTCGCGCGGACTTCCGTAACTCGAGTTACTAAGAGTCTCTCGTACCGCCATGGGATCAGGCAATGCCGCATCGCGCGGCCTTATGGGTCGTGTGCCCCTTAAGGGTCGAAATGTCCCCTGGTCGATATGCCCCTTAGATTAGTATCCCCGTAGGGGTCAATATCCCGGCAGGTCATCAAAGCGCTCGAAGGCGCTGGCGACTCTGCTATCGTCCTTGAAGAACGCGGGATTATACGCGGCTGCGCTGCCACAATAAGCGTGGCGACTCGTCGTTTATCACGGATACGCGACCGCACGTCGCCGCCAGCGAATGGGCATGCGGTTGTTGGCACGCAATATCGCCCGCACGCGGGTCTGCCGAACCGAAACCTGTGAACCTCGCGCGGGCTGATGTTAGTATCCTGCGGTCGCTGATCCGCGTCCTGCTGAATAACAACTCCGAACCTGAAGGACCGATCCAATGTCCCACTTTATCCCCTTTCTGCTCGGCATCCTCGGTCTGGCCGCCGCCTATCATATCTTTCGCCTGGTTTTGCAATATCCGCCGGGCACCGGGCGCGTGGTGGAGATCGCCGATGAAATTCACAAGGGCGCGATGACCTTTATGCGCCGCGAATACACGATCCTGGCCGTGTTTGTCGTCGTGGTCGCGTTCTTGATTCTGATCTCCGACCTGGGCGCCCGCACCATGCTGTCATTTATCATCGGCGCGCTGTGCTCGGCGGGGGCCGGCTGGTTCGGGATGTACACGGCCACGCACGCCAACGTGCGCACCACCACCGCCGCGCATACGAAAGGCGCAAGTGAGGCGCTAACGGTCGCCTTCTTCGGCGGCGCTATCATGGGCATTACGGTCGCGGCCACCGGACTATTGGGCCTTGGCTTTCTCTACCTGCTGTTTGGCGGCGATCCAGCCACCGCGCGCGTGATTCACGGTTTCGGCATGGGCGCGTCGAGTGTGGCGCTGTTCTCGCGCGTGGGCGGCGGCATCTTCACCAAGAGCGCGGACGTGGGCGCCGACCTGGTCGGCAAGCTCGAAGCGGGCATTCCGGAGGACGACCCGCGCAACCCTGGCGTGATCGCGGACAACGTCGGTGACAACGTCGGCGACGTGGCCGGCATGGGCTCGGACCTGTTCGAATCCTACTGCGGCGCGATCATCGCATCGATCGCCATCGCCTCTGCGCTCTCCCCGCGGATCATCGCCGACATCGGCGCGCGCGAAGATCTCATGTTCCTGCCGCTGGCGCTGGCATCATTGGGGTTGATCTGCTCGCTGCTAGGTATCTTTCTGATCCGCAAGTCCTCCGGCAGGTCACCGGAGGTCGCGCTGCGCTTGGGCACCCTGACGGCCGCCGGACTCTTCATCGTGCTGGCACTGTTCGTGATTCTGTTGCTTGGTATCGATATCGGCGTGTGGGGCGCGGTCGTGGCGGGCTCGGTCGGCGGCGTCATCGTGGGTCTCGTCACCGAGTATTACACCGGCGGCCCGCCGGTCAAAAAGATCGCAGCCGCGGGCGAGACTGGTCCCGCGACCGTGATGATCGCGGGGCTCGCCACCGGCATGGAGTCGGTGGTGCTGCCGGTGCTCTCGATCGCCGCCATCATCTATTTCGCCAACGGGTTCGCCGGCCTGTTCGGCGTGGGCATCGCCGCCACCGGCATGCTGGCCACGGTCGGCATCACCATGGCTATTGACGCTTACGGGCCGGTAGCCGACAACGCGGGCGGCATCGCGGAAATGGCCGAACTCGGTCCGGAGACGCGCGAGATCACCGATAATCTCGACAAAGTCGGCAATACCACGGCCGCCATCGGCAAGGGCTTCGCCATCAGCGCCGCGGCGCTGGCGGCGCTGGCGATCATCACCGCGTTTCTCACCGAAGTCGGGCACGGCGCGAGCGGCGAGATCCATCTGAATCTCGACGATCCGGACGTGCTCGTAGGCTTGTTCATCGGTGGGATCTTCCCATTCATCGTGGCCTCACTCACCATGAGTGCCGTCGGCTCCGCGGCGTTCGAGATGATCCACGAGATCCGCCGTCAGTTCCGCGAAATACCGGGCTTGATGGAGGGCACCGCCAAACCCGACACCGTGCGCTGCGTTGACATCGCCACGCAAGCGGCGCTGAAACGCATGATCCCGCCGGGGC
>JACCYU010000269.1 GCA_013696315.1 Gammaproteobacteria bacterium
GCTTGGTATCGTGCGTGGTGGTAGCCAGCATGGCGTGCGGCCAGGTTCTGGCGCGCTCGCGACCATGATGATGAAAGGCGCTGACAGAGATCCCGAACCGCGCCGGATCGCCGCCGACTTCATTGAGCGAAATCAGACGGTTGTAGTTGTACATTGCGGTGTCTTCGAGCCCCTTGGCCATCACCGGCGATGTGTACTGCTGGAACTGCATGGCGAAGGCGATCTGCGCCTTGGCAGTGGCCGCGTGATCCTCTGGCAGCTCTTTGAGCAACACCGCGCGGATAAAATCGAACACGCTGGTTTCGTCTGTCTGGCTGCGCTTCTTCGCCTGCGCCACTGCCCAGTCCACGTATTGCTTGTCCTGAGTGCTCAGATCCGCAGACGTGATGTAAGTGCGATAGACGGGAAAGCAGGCCACGACCTCCTGCAATGCGTCGCGCAGGCCGCTCAGGGTGTAATCGCGAGTACGCGGATCGGCCTCGCAGATGCGGCTCAAACGGTTGCCCAGCACATGCAGTTCGCTGGACAGCGAGCGGCGTATGATGCGGCGCTTGCAGGCGTACAGTAGATCGTCGAACCTGAGCGTGTGGCCGATGAAGCGCGCATACGTGCGGTCCAGCGGTTTCTGCCCGTCCTGATCGATGAACACGCCATTGACCAGATTGGTGAAGTCATAACCGCTGGTGCCCGCCACCGGCCAGTCGGCCGGCAGATGCTCGTGCGCGGCGAGAATTTTCTCGACCAGTACATATAGGCGCACTGGCGCAGTCTCGTCCGCGCCTGGCGCAACCGGGGCGGCGTCCTGTAGACGGAAAAAGTATTCGACCGGGTCGTGCAGCCCGTCCGGGTGATCGATGCGCAAACCATCGAGTTCGCCACGCGCCACCATGCCCATCACGAAAGCGTGTGTGGCCTCGAATACGCGCCGGTCCTCCATGCGCAGTGCGGCCAGATCGTTGATATCGAAGAATCGCCGATAGTTGATCTCGTCGGCGGCTACCCGCCAATACGCTACGCGATACGCCTGCGCATCGAGCAGGTGATGCATCAATTCAAAGCGTGTCAGACCCTGACCGGGGGCGTCGTGTTCGCCGTTGAACGCGCGCACGGTATCGGCGATTAGGCTCGTAAATCGCGGCCAGCGCGCACTCAGATCCGCCAAACGAGTTTTGAGAAAGCGCGTATCCCTTTGCCGTTCCTCAATTTGTTCAGGCGATGTTGCCGTGCGTTCCGGCAGATGCTCAAGCGCGGTGACGAGGCTTTGCAGTTCCGCGACGTGTTGCCCCTCGTCTATGGCATCTGCGTTTAGCTCGGACAATCCGAGCCTTAGAATCCGTGGATATTCGCGTGGATCGAGCGGCAACAGGTGTTCGAAATAGTGGACCGCAAATACGCCCTGCGCGGCTTTGAACGCCAGCTTAAGCTCGCCACGCTCCAGCACCGCGCCGTAGTGGTCGCCCAGTACCGGCAGTAAAACCTTGCCCTGCAGTGGGCGTTTAAGCGGCGACCAGTCGATGTCGAAAAAATCCGCGTACACCGATGCCGGTCCGTGCTCCAGCACATCCAGCCACCAGGCGTTGTCGCTGCCCATGATGCCCATGTGGTTGGGCACGATATCGAGTATCTGCCCCAGCCCTAAGCCTTGCAGCGTATCCGCGTAATGCCGGTGGTCGTCTTCAGTCCCGATTTCGGGGTTTATCGCGTTGTGATCGATAATATCGTAACCGTGCATGCTGCCCGGTCGCGCCTTGAGATAAGGCGACGCGTAACAGTGGCTTACGCCGAGTTTATGCAAATAGGGCGCGATTTCTACCGCTTGGCGGAAGGTAAACTCGCGGTTGAATTGCAGGCGGTAAGTGCAGCGCGGAACCTTCACTAATGGGCTGGATGCCGGATCGTTCATGAGCGGGACTTCTCGCTAGGCCTTCCGCGTTCCGCGTTGACGGCAGCGGCGATATTGCGCAACAGAGGATGCTCGTCGAAGTCTTCCAGCGGAACGCTCAGTTTGCGCTGCCAGTTAGGGTGCTCGTCAGTTGTCGCCGGCAGGTTGACGGCCTCCCGCTGCCCGAGCGCGTCCTCTATCTGCACCAGCATGAGCTGCGACGGCGTGCGCGCCACGAAACGGTGAATTGCGGTCGCCAGCTCGTCGGTCATGCGCGGTGACTGCCCGGAGTTCAGGGTCGTCGTGTTTTTGAGAATCTTCTCCTGCCGCAGCGCGCTCAACAATTGTGCGCGATCTTCGGCGCGCTCCTGCTCTTGTTGCTGGCGCAGCTCGTCGGTCGGAAAAAGGTCCAGCTCGGCGCGCACCTGGAGATCGACGTCTTCCCAGAACCCGGCGAGGGTAGGGAGGTCATGCGTGCTGATCGCCGCCAGCGCCTGTGCGGGATATTCAACAGGCGGCTTGAAGCGGCCGTCGTCCTGCTTCTCGAAATACATGACGCGATAGGAGAGCACGCCGCGCGGCGTCAAGCCCTCGCGCACTTCGTCCGGCACCGTGCCCAGATCCTCGCCGATAATGAAGCACTGGTTGCGCTGGCTTTCCAACGCCAGAATGCCAAGCAGGTCGTTCAGCGGATAATGCACGAACGCGCCATCGGCGGCCGTCGCGCCGGCGGGTACCCAGTACAGCCGCATCAGACCCATGACGTGATCGATGCGCAGCGCGTGCGCATACCGCATGTTGTTCCGCAAGGTGGCGATGAACAGCGCGTAGCCGGTATCCGTGAGTGCGATCGGGATCAGCGGCGGCAGTCCCCAGTTCTGTCCCTTGAGGTTATACAGATCGGGCGGCGCGCCAACGCTCGCGCCGGTCGCGTAGACGCGCTGATGCGCCCACGCTTCCGCGCCTTCTTGATCGACCCCGACCGCCAGATCCAGGTAAAGCCCAAGACGCAGGCCGGCCTCGCGCGCACGCTCAACGGCGGCTGCCAGTTGCGATGCAACCTGCCATTGCAGATACAGATAAAACTCAATCCTGTCGGCATGCGCGGAGGCGAATGCTTCTACCGCGGGCGAGGCCGGATCGCGGTACTCGGGCGGCCACGCCGACCAGCCGAGCAACGGCGGCTGCTGCGCGCTGAAATGTGCCTGCAGCGCCTCGAACAAGGCATGGTAATAAAGCGGCTCGCCGCCTTGTTGCTTAAACTCCCGGAAAGCCGCCGCACGTTCGCTATCCGTGACTAGCGCCTCTTTCTGGAAATTCGCAAACAGCGCTTCGAGAGTGGGAAACTTGACTGCCGCCACGCCTGGATAATCAACCCGCTCACGCTCGCGCAGTGCGAGCAGACGCTGTTGAAAATCGGCTTCGCTTACGGACTGACGCAGCGAATCGTTGCCATCCAGTTCAATAATCTTGTCAATATCAAGATACAAACTATTGAAAAAGAGGCGGCTTGACGGGCTGTAAGGGCTGCGGTGTGCGGGATTATGCGGGAACAATACGTGTAATGGATTCAGGCCCAAGGCGTCGGCGCCGAGGCGCGCGGCGTGATCGATCAGAGCGGTCAGATCCGTGAAATCGCCAATGCCCCAGTTTCGCTGTGACCTGATCGCATAAAGCTGAGTCGAAATTCCCCACGCGCGTCCGCCATTCTGCAGCGCGGGTGCGGCATGACAACGGCTCGGTGCGACGATCAAAGTCATGTTCGCCAGTTGATCCTGATCGGCATCCGCGGGGGCGAGCGCGAACAGATGATAGCCGGGCTCCGGCATGAACGGCAGCGGGAATGCGCGGCGCTGATACTCGATGCCATTGAGGGTATGCCGGCTTAAGGCTTCGAGCGTCCGCGGGTCGATGGTGCCCTCGTGGATGCGGCCATGCTCTTCAGTCAGGCGCCAGTTCAATGCGGTCGTGTACGTTGCGGGCAGATTCAGCGCGATGCGCGGCGACATTTCGTGTGCGTGCACGACCTGTACAGCCGACAACGGTCGCCGCCATGCGCGCGCCTCCAGCTCTGCTATCGCCGCGTCGCGATGGTGGCATTCCTTAACCGCAATGCCCATGCTCGCCAGCAGAGCTTGCAGCGTTGTTGCGGACACCTCGCGCCGTTTGTCCCATACGTCGTAAAAATGCGGCTGTATGCCGCAACGTGAGGCCAGCTGCAAGACAGGGTCATTATCGGGCACTATTTTTCCAGAAAACAGGCCACCGACCAAGACGGCATCAACCCCGCGGCGAGTTCTGAAAGGTGTACACCTGCCGTCATGAACAGCGGATCGCCGTCCGGCTGGCCGATATCCTGGATAATGTCAGCGCCCAGGTTGGCAACGATGCTCAGCCGGGCGCCGTCGCCTAGCTGCCAGTGCACACACAGGCCGGTGGGAGGGTAGGTATGAGTTCCAGCGCCTGCTGCGTGAGCGCCACGCAGACGCGGTGTGATTTCCCGGTGCCGCACATCCAGTAAACGACGATGAAACTTCAGCCACTCGTCGTGTGGTTTGAGCTCTAGCTGCGTCCAGTCGAGGATGGCGCTTTTGTAAGTCTCGAGCGCGCCAGGATCCGGAATGCGATTGCGCGTGGCCGGGTTCTTGAATTCCGGAAAAGCCGCGAACTCCTGGCGGCGTCCTTCCTTGACCTTGTCGGCCAGCTCGCCTTCGAAATCACAAAAAAATGGAAACGGCTGGTCGCACGCCCACTCCTGACCCATGAACAACAGCGGTGGCATGGGCGAAAGCAGCAATATCGCCGTGACGGCGCGTAACGCTTCGGGGCTGGCCAGCACCCCGATGCGCTCGCCAAGCGCGCGGTTGCCGACCTGATCGTGATTTTGCAGAAAATTGACGAAAGCGGTCGGTGGTAGATGACTACTCTTCTCGCCGCGCTTTTTTCCTTCGCGGTACGCCGAAGCTTCGCCCTGATACACGAAACCCTGCGTCAGCCCATGGGCCAGGCGTTCGATCGGACGGTCTGCGTAGTCGGCGTAATAGCCGGCGCGCTCACCGGTGGCTACCGTGTGAAACACATGGTGCATGTCGTCGTTCCACTGGGCGACATAGGCCTGCGGCTGTCCCGTGTCGTCGCGCTTTAGAAAACGCGCCGCGTTATCGTCGTTCTCTAATACCAGATGAATGTGGCGGTGTTTGCCCGGACCTGCCTGTACTGCCTGCGCCAGCTCGACGAGGATGTGCGGTTGCGACGCGTCGGCGATGGCGTGCACGGCGTCCAGACGCAGTCCGTCGAAGTGATATTCTTCCAGCCAGTAAAGCGCGTTATGGATGAAGAAATCGCGCACTGCACGACTTTGCTCGCCGTCGAAATTGATCGCGGCGCCCCAGGGCGTCTTGTATCGTTCGGTGAAAAAGTCCTTGGCGTAGGCGTGTAAATAGTTGCCGTCCGGGCCAAAGTGGTTGTAAACAACGTCCAGAAACACCATCAACCCCTTCGCGTGCGCGGTCTGCACCAGATGCTTGAGATCATCGGGCGCGCCATAGCGGCTGTCAGGCGCGAACGGCAGCACGCCGTCATAGCCCCAGTTGCGCGTGCCCGGGAAATCCGCCACCGGCATCAGCTCGACCGCCGTCACACCCAGTTTCATCAGATAATCGAGATGTTGCTCAACGGCATTGAACGTCCCTTCGGACGTGAAGGCGCCGACGTGCAATTCATAGAATACGGCGTCTTCCCACGGGCGCCCGCGCCAGTCCACGTCCTGCCAGTCGAAGCCGCGCGGATCGATGATCTGACTGGGGCCGTGCAAATCGTTGGGCTGGTAGCGCGACGCGGGGTCAGGGACGCGCAGGTCGCCGTCGATCCGAAACCGATACAGGCCGGGTTCTATATACTCAGCCTCAAGGCTGAACCAGCCGTCATTTGCGGAATGCATGGCGATGCCGCGCTCGGCCTGATCGGCGCCCAGACACAACTCAACCGAGTCCGCACTCGGCGCCCACAAGCGAAAACGTGCATGGCCTGGGCCGATGATCTCGGCGCCGAACGGCATGTCGTGTAGACGATGCATCATGTTCTAGACTCCTTAATGCAACCACCGCAACGCTTGAGTCTGGCGAGGATACTTCGTACGCAAATCTGGTTGTAGTTTTTACTATCAGGAGACCATGCCGGTTCCCGCTAATGAACCGGAACCCAACGCAGGGCCAGGGACCGGGGTCCTTGGCGCCCCGGGCAGGAATCGAACCTGCGACCTGCCGCTTAGGAGGCGGCTGCTCTATCCCCTGAGCTACCGGGGCAAATGATGGAAAAAGCTATGGTGGAGCCGAGGGGGGTCGAACCCCTGACCTCTGCATTGCGAACGCAGCGCTCTCCCAGCTGAGCTACGGCCCCCAACAGTCACTTCACTCATACTTTTGCCGGTGCGATGGGCGACGATCTAGACGTTTCCGTTCAGTAATGGCTTGCCAAACGAAGGTCGCGGCAGACAGTGTGTTCGCCGCTACTTCGGAATCTGCCGGCATCGATACAGCATGAGTAATAACCCGTCGGGATTCTAACTGGCAATGGCACAATGCTCCAGTCCCCGCTGGCAATACGCGAGCGATATATGCGAAAAGTCCGGGCTGCGCGCCTCGAGTCAGGAGAATCAGTTTTTGGGCGGGATCGCTACAATGAAGTAGATCCCCTGTAACAGATGCATAAACGATGACCCCGCCAGTCGGCGGGGTCTTTGAAGGGACAATGGAGAGCAGGATGCCGTGCTTTGAATTCGTGAGATAAGCCAGGCATCAATGCCGCCACAACAACAAACCGAGGCTCGCGATGATGACGCCTGATGCCAGCAAAAGATTAATTGTCATTAGTGATTCCCGTCGCGTGATATGTGTGTCACGCAAGCAACTATGCCACATGGGTTTTTTACCATGCACGGTAGCTGCGACGAGCGCTTGCAACCGGCCGATGAGAGGATCGGGTTGGGCGCGACTTCCGTCCCAAGCCGCCGGGTCTAAGGGGAATCGGCCGGATAACGCCAGCTTTCTCTCTCAATTTTGAACTGGAGTTCCTGGCTGCGTTGTGGTTGCAATGATTGTGGAATCGGACGGGTCGGGGTGCCCACCGGCTCTGACAGACCTGAAGAAGGACGCGGTCGATCCAGCGAACGGTTAAGCAATTGCCGCTGATTGAGGCGTTGACGCCAAAGTTGCCGATCAAGCCGCTGCCGCTCAGAGCGCGACAAATCTTCCAGCGCCTCAAGTTTTCGCCGGTATTGGCCCTGCTGCTGTTCCAGCGTCTGCGAACTACGTTGTGGATGTAGTTCCATGTGGAGATCTTGCGCATTGGTGTCGCTGATGGCGGTGCTGATTGTGGCTACCACGAGCACGCGCCCCCACATGCATTTCAACTGTGAGCATTGCGAATCCCGGATGGCAGGTTTTGTGCGCATGTTCCCGTATAGTGCCAGATTCGCTTGTATTATAGTTACCCAGGTGGTTTGTCCAGCGGAGTCAAGGCATGATTGAGCGCCGTCAAAGTGAACGAAAACCAGTCGCCGCTCTGGTATATTTGTGCGCCGCAGGACAACGCTTTCGGCGTTGCAAGGCCAGTGACCTTAGTGCGGGTGGCACCTTCATCGAGTTGGAGCCTTTTGCGTTGCGCAGGGGGCGCAAAGTTCAACTCGTGTTTGTATTGGCAGCGGGCGCGACAATCAAACTCCACAGACTACAGGCCGTGGTCGCGCGAGTCACCAGGACGGGCGCCGGTATGTCGTTGCACAGCAAACTGCCACGTCGCCGCGTCGGGATAATGCCTTAGTGATCTTCTCAGCGCGCACGAGAACGTATTCATGGTCAATTTGATCAAGCGAGAGATTTCATTGAAGGCAAGTTTGCGGGAATTGCGTGATCGATTCGGAGGGACAGTAATTGGAGACCCGGGGGTCAGTATAAAAGGGTGTGCCAGTCTTGAGACGGCGGGCACAGGCGATATTGCCTTTGCGGAAGCCGCACGTTACCGGCCGCAGGTCGAGACGGGCGGCGCCTCGGCGTATCTCGTAACGGAAGATTTTCCTGATATTCCCGGCAAAACGATGTGGGCGATAGCCAGGCCGCGGGAAACGTTTATCCGTTTGCTGACCTATTTTCATCCGGACCAGCAATACGCACCAGGCGTGCATGCCAGCGCCGCAATTGCCGCCAGCGCGCAGCTCGATCATACCGTATCCATATGTGAGTACGTGGTTATCGGCGAGGATGTGCGTATCGGTCGCGGCACGAGCATCGAGTCGGGCGTGCACGTGGGGCGTGGCGTCACCATCGGAGAAGACTGCAGGATCGGCCCGAACGTTTCACTAATGGGCGGTGTAAGGCTAGCAAATCGCGTCACCGTTCACGCCGGCGCAGTAATCGGTGGCGACGGCTTCGGCTATCTCTGGATGGATAACCGGCATACGAAGGTGCCATCGCTGGCGTCGGTACAAATCGATGATGACGTAGAGATCGGCTGTAACGTATGTATCGATCGCGCAACTTTCGGCATGACTCGAATTCGCCGCGGCGCCAGGATCGACAATCTTGTACAGATCGGCCACAACAATGACATCGGCGAAGATGCGATCATTGTCTCGCAGGTTGGGCTCTCAGGCACCGTAAAAGTCGGCAAGCGAGCGGTGCTGGCGGGGCAGGTGGGCGTCGCGGATCATATTGAGATCGGCGAGGGTGCAACAGTGGCGGCCACAAGTGGCGTCACCAAGGACGTGCCGCCTGGTGACACCGTATGGGGTTATCCAGCGCGATCGATACGCAAAGCGTGGAAAGAGCTTGCGCATCTCGCGCGACTTCCGCAACTACTGCGCCAGATCAAAGTCCTGGAAACGCGCGTAAAAACGCTCGAAGAGCAGACAAACAAGCCTGACAGTTCTTGATCCCGTGGCGAATTTCGACATTTCGACATTGCCAGGTTCGATCGCAAGTATGTCGGCACCCAAAGAACTCTTATGGAACCGTGATTCTACGATGCGGCAGCGTTAATTTCCGCTTCAAGAATGCACAAAAGATCCAAATAAAAGAAAACCCAGCTACGAGAGCGGGGTTTTTTTAGTGATTCGAGCGCCCATCCGTGAGCGCTTTGTCCTCCCTGATGCTTGGCTTCTTCCCTGGTCTTTGTCGCCTTCCTTGGCTGGCGGCGCCTGCCTTGCCGCCCGAGTTCAGACACTAAGCGCGCCGCTACAGGAAAAACAGACATCGACCGACGAAACGCCCCAGTCTGGCGATAGCTCAATCGAAAGTCGCACATGTCGCGCATTCAGGGCAGGACTTATGGTGACGAACACGGCTTGCCCGCTATAGACGCGGCGCGCGATTAGCCACGGATTTGAAGACGACCTGATGCGGGCGGTGTCGAGAGACGCTAGGCTGTACCGGCCCCTAACACGCGTAGTCGGGACACCAGAGGGTAATTCCTCCCGCTCTCGCGCCGTTTAGCTCTTGGGGTTGGACAAGGAATGAATGGAAGGCGGCCCATATAACCCGGTAAGCCAGGCCGCCGCATCGCATATCGGTTTTAGACTTTGCCCCTCTACCACTTTCCGAAGAATCTCCTGCTTCCGAGGGAGAAGCAAATGCTTCACCCCGTTCAGCACGACAGCTTCTTTGTTAAGTACTTATGCAACACTCTATAATCGTTGCGCTCTGTTGGTAATGACGCCATTGACAGCGCGCAAATAACTCACGTTTATCGCAGACTCTGACATCAAGAGGGCGACTGAGGCAGAATTCATCGTCTTGGGAGCGACGTCGCCACGAAAGGGCAGTCCGGCGTCCGCGCAGGTGACGCATCTGGCGCACAAGCCGGTCGGTGCGAAATGCGTGATACTGCCGCTGACGTAGACCGTCACCCGCCCCGCTACGCTTGGCAGGCCACGGATGAATGTCTGAGTAGATCATGATCAGCTCGCCATTCTCATGGCCCGATTGACGATAGAGGCATCACGGTGCATCCGGCCGTTCATATAGATACCGCTGGAAGTCCACGAAAAGATCACGGATGTTCGAGACGCCGCCAAGCTCGGCCGCCGCGTCACTCACGCTGTGATACTTGATCTCCAGCAGGCTGCCCAGCTTGTCCTGATCCAGCTCCCCGACGCCTTCTTTTTCGTATTGCGATAGCACGAAGTCGAGGAACGCCTGCTGTTTGTAATCATACTGTGAATAGCTGCGCGCCTTGCAGCGAAACACGCGCGCCTCTCGCGTCATGGTCGGCAGCTTGTACGCGACGTACGCCAGCACGTCGAACAGGTCACTATTTTCCGCAACGACGATTTGCTGAAGCTCCGCCAGTTGCGTCCACCCGTAACCTTTCTCGGCCAGGCTTTCCAGCAGCGCCTTGCGCGTACCCGGCCGGCTCCAGATTTCGCGAAGCTCGTCTTCGTCGCGGAAAAGCTCGGGCAGGTCGCTGAACATGCGATCCATAAATTCCGCCGACGACAGCGGCCTGCCGTCCGGACCCCAGAAGCTCGTCGCCATCATGTGTTGGATGGTGCGCTCCTTGCCGTCCGCGAGTTTGATTTTGATCTTCCTCCGCGGGCGCTCATCGTCTTCATCCTCGCCAGTCGAATCGGACTCGTCTGTTTGCTCCTCCTTTTCGTCCTCGACTATTTTCGGTCTCGGCGCCGGCTCGATCGGTTCGCCGTCCCATTCGGGATCGTTGAAGTGCTCGTAGGCTTTCACGAAGTCGTAAATCGTGAAGTAGTCCTTGCCATCGAAGAGCCGCGTGCCGCGCCCGATGATCTGCTTGAACTCGATGATGGAGTTGATCGGCCGCATCAGCACGATGTTGCGCACGTTGCGCGCATCCACGCCGGTGGAGAGCTTCTGCGAGGTGGTCAGAATGGTCGGGATGGTCTTGTCGTTGTCCCGGAACGTCTTGAGGAATTGATCGCCCAGCGCGCCATCGTTCGCCGTCACCCGCACGCAGTAGTTCGGGTCGCGGATTTCCTTCATCTGATTAATGAGATCCCGCGCCGCCAGCGCGTGCGCCTGCGTCGCGCAGAATACCAGCGTCTTCTCGCGCGGGTCGATCTGTTCCATGAACAGCTTCACGCGGTATTTCTCACGCGCCATGATCTCGATCACGCGGTTAAAGTCTTCCTCGCCGTAGCGCCGGCCGGCGTCGATCTCGCCCTCGATCACCTCGTCATCGGTGGTGTAAACATAATCATCCAGCGTGGTGGCGATCTGCTTGACCTTGAACGGCGTCAGGAAGCCGTCGTTGATGCCCTCGTTCAGCGAATATACGTACACCGGCTCGCCGAAGTAGCGGTAGGTGTCCACGTTGTCCGTGCGCCGGGGTGTGGCGGTCAGCCCAAGCTGCACGGCGGGCGCAAAATATTCCAGAATGCCGCGCCAGTTGCTTTCGTCGTTGGCGCCGCCGCGGTGGCACTCGTCGATGACGATGAAATCGAAGAAGTCCGGCGGGTAGCTGCCGAAATTGGGCGATGGCCGGCCCTGCGCATCGGTGCCGGTCATGAAGGTCTGGAAGATCGTGAAAAAGATGCTGCCGTTGGTGAGCGCGCGACCCTTTTTGCGGATCTCGTCCGGCCTGATGCGCACCAGCGCGTCTTCGGAAAACGCCGCGAACGCGGAGAACTCGCTGTACGCCTGATCGGTCAGCGTATTGCGGTCGGCCAGAAACAGGATGCGCGGCCGCCGCGTCGGTTCCCCGCTCAGGTTCCAGCGGCTCTGAAACAGCTTCCAGCAGATCTGAAAGGCGATGGCCGTCTTGCCGGTGCCGGTCGCCAGGGTCAGGAGGATGCGCGCCTTGCCTGTGGCAATGGCCTCCAGCGCGTTTCTTGCGGCAATGTCCTGATAGTAGTGCGCCCGCCACGTGCCGCTTTTGTCCGCAAACGGCACGGCGGCGAAGCGGTCGCGCCATACGTTGTGCTCGGCGAATGTCAGATTCCACAGCGTGTCCGGGGCGGGATAGGCGTCTACGTACCCCTCGCGGCCGGCATGCATGTCGACCTGATAGATTCTTCGGCCGTTGGTGGAGTAGGCGAAGCGAACCTGTAGTTTCTCGGCGTATTTCTTCGCCTGTCCCAAACCTTCGGTATCTGCCGCATCGCGCTTCTTGGCCTCGATCACGCCGAGTTTGTGGTCTCGGTAGATGAGTACGTAGTCGGCCACATCACGCTCTCCGTGCTGCCCTGCGCCCAGCAGCCGGCCATGTGTGATCTGCTCGCGCCGCACGCGGCAGGCCTCGACCACGCCCCAGCCCGCCGCCCGCAAGGCCGGATCGATCAGCTCGGCGCGGGTTTCGGCTTCATTCATGCAACACCCCTTCCCTTGGCATGACTTATTGTACAATTGTCACATGAGCGTCGTCGCCGATACAAACATCTTTCTTGCCGTGGCTTTGGATGAGCCGGAAAAGACGAATATTGTTCGTGCGACGGTGGGCGCGGAGATCGCCGCGCCCGAAATCCTGCCCTATGAAATCGGCAATGCGCTTACGGCCATGGTTAAACGCCGGCAGATCGAGGCGCGGCGTGCTCACGACACTTACGAAGTAACGCAGCAGATTCCCGTTCGCCTTCTGGCCGTTGATATCGGCAGCGCGCTCGGCATTGCGCTGCGTTTTGACATTTATGCTTACGACGCCTATTTCCTGGACTGCGCGCGGACGCTGTCCTGTCCACTCGTGACGCTGGATCAGCGAATGCTGCAGGTTGCCAGCGAAATGGGCATCAAGACATTGGAGCTGGCACTATGAAAGTGTTCACCTATTCGCAAGCGCGCCAGAATCTGGCCATGCTTCTCACCCTGGCGCAAACCGAACCCGTCCGGATCAGACGCAAGGATGGTTCGGTTTTCGAGCTACGCGCGGAGCGCAACACTGAGAAGTCGCCCTTCGATGTTCTCGGCGTCAAGTCCGCCGCGACAACTGAAAACATACTCGATGCGGTGCGGGACTCTCGTTCGCGCTGACTGACGCCATACTCGACCCACTGACAGTCTAACGTCCGGTCCTTCGCCAGATGCTTGCGCCGCACGCGGCTGGCGTCGACAAGGCCCCAGCCCACCGCCCTGAGCACGGGATCGAGCAGCTCGGCGCGGGTTTCGGCTTCGTTCATGCGATAGCCTCTTTCAAGGCTTGCTCAGGCTTCGACGTGAGTTCACCCGCGAAGGCTTTTTGCAGGATGGATTGTTTTAGTTCGACAAAGCCACGGAGTTTATGTTGGTAGGTCTCTTCGAGGAGTCGGATTTTATGAGAAAGGGACTTGAGTTTCTCGACTATGGTTTGTTGCTCTGGTAGAGGCGGTAGTCGGAGCGGCAACTCTTTGATGATGGCCATATTTAATCCAGACATGATCGACCCCTTTGCGGTCAGGAATTTCTGTGCCGTCGGATGATGGAGAAAATAAGCATGTAGAAATTCGGGTAAGCATTGGCTGCGATCCAAGCTATTGAGACTTGCATAATAAGTTAACGATTCAAAGCGACAATTCGGCTTGTTGGCAGAAGGCTCGTATCAAGGTCGAGCGGCGCTGCATGGAGGCGAGCCGTCGCCGGGCGAAGTGGGTAAGCTGT
>JACCYU010000270.1 GCA_013696315.1 Gammaproteobacteria bacterium
GCAAGAACCTACTTTCATCGGGCGTAGCCTTTTCAAGGGCCATGACACCCGGTTCGGCATTTTCTATCCGACGAATTTCATCATCGCCGTGTTCGATTCGTATGAGACCGCCAAGCGCGCCAGCGAGATCATGCTTTCGGCAGGTTATAGCGAGGACGAGGTCGATGCCGTGCCAAGTGAATACATTATCGCCGATATCGAGAAGGGCACAAAAAACGCGACCTTGATCAAGCGTGTCCAGCAAAGGATTACGCGACACTTTGGTTCAGACGCCACTTTTTGGGCAGACGATCTCAAATGGGCGCAACAGGGCGCGGGGTTCCTCGCGGTGTACTGCCCAACGGAGCACGAAGCGCATCGTGTCGTCAGACTGTTGGCGTCCGAGAAGCCGATGTCCATGCGGCGTTACGAGCGATTCGTTGTCGAAGATCTAGTTTAGCGCGGGTATGACCAATAGCGTTCAAGTTAGTGCCGAGGGCGCGCGGGTAATTCACGAAGCAATGCTATTCGCCCGCGCGCGACCAGCCAGGGATGGCCGGGCCGTGATCATGCGCCACGGATGGCTTACAACGGAGTAGCTTAGTATGGCGACCATGCAGGTTGATATCGTTAGTGCGGAAGCAGAAATCTTCTCCGGTGAGGCAGAAATGGTAATCGCGCCGTCAGAGCTGGGCGCCGTCGGCATCATGCCGGGGCATGCGCAGTTGCTCGCGCGGCTCAGGCCGGGCGAGGTGCAGCTGCGCACGTCAGGCCAGGACGATCAGTTTTTCTATGTCTCCGGCGGCATCCTGGAGGTGCAGCCGCATGTGGTGACCGTGCTTTCCGACACCGCGCTGCGCGCCAAGGACATAGACGAGTCGCAGGCGCAGGAAGCGAAGAAACGCGCGGAAGATGCGCTGGCTGACAAGAGTTCGGATATCGATTACGCTACCGCACAGGCTTGGCTGGCGGAGGCGGCCGCGCAGTTGCGAGTGATTGAACATCTGCGCAAGCGTCGCTGAGCGCGACTTGCGGTTAGAATTTCTAGAGAAGGCAGCCTTGGGCTGCCTTTTTTCGTGCGGGTGTATCGTGCGCGACCGGTTCTGGCCCACAATGCGCGAGAGAATTCAAATTCGTTTCCATTTATGAGTCTGGCCATAATCATTCTGGCGGCGGGTCACGGTAAGCGTATGCGCAGCCGGATGCCGAAGGTGCTGCAACCCGTCGGCGGCAAACCGATGCTCTGGCACGTGGTGGACCAAGCAAAAAAACTGGCGCCAGACTCGATCAGTATCGTTTACGGCCATGGCGGGGACACGATCCGGCAAAGTCTCCCGGACGCGGAGCTGCACTGGTGTCTTCAGGCAAAGCGCCTCGGCACGGGTCACGCCGTCGCGCAGGCCTTGCCTGGCATCGATACAAACGCCACAGTGCTGGTGTTGTACGGCGATGTGCCACTAATCTCGCAAGTCACCCTGCAACGGATGCTGCCGACGCTGACCGATCACGCGATTTCGCTGCTCAGCGCGCGGCTTGCCGACCCACGCGGCTACGGCAGGATCATCCGCGATGACAATGAACAGGTGCGCGTAATCGTCGAGGAACACGATGCGAGCCCCGCCGAGCGCGCGGTGCGCGAGATCAACACGGGCATCCTGGCCGCGCGCGCGCATGATCTTCAGCGCTGGCTGCCGCAAATCCGCGCCGACAATTCCCAGGGCGAATATTACCTGACGGACTGTATACGGCTCGCCGTCGAATCCGGCGGGCGGGTGCGCGCCGAAGAATGCGCCGATCCGGACGAAGTGATGGGCGTCAACGACAAATGCCAGCTTGCCATCGTCGAGCGCGCCTATCAGCGCCGGCTGGCCGCAGAGTTCATGCGTCAGGGCGTGACCGTGCTCGACCCAGCGCGACTGGATATACGCGGGCAGGTCACCGCGGGTTGTGACGTGACAGTGGACGTCAACGTGATTTTCGAAGGTGAAGTAAAGCTGGGGGAGGGTGTCAAGGTGGGTGCTAACTGCGTCATCCGCGACACGGCCATAGGCGCACACACGACTATCCTGCCCAACTGCGTGATCGAGCAAGCCCACATAGGTGCGGATTGCAAGGTCGGCCCGTTCGCGCGCATCAGGCCGCACACGTCGCTGTCGGGCAAGGCGCGAGTGGGCAACTTCGTCGAACTCAAGGCCTCCGAGATCGGCGCCGGCAGCAAGATCAATCATCTGAGTTATATCGGCGACACCGCGATGGGCGCGGGCACCAATGTCGGCGCGGGCACTATCGTGTGCAATTACGACGGCGCGCACAAGCATCGCACGCAGATCGGCAACGACGTTTTCATCGGTTCCGACACTCAACTGGTGGCGCCGGTTTCGGTCGGCGACGGCGCCACCATCGGCGCGGGTTCGACGATCACCAAGGACGCGCCGGCCCGCGCGCTCACGTTGTCGCGGGTGCGCCAGACCGTCGTCAAGGGCTGGCAACGTCCGAAGAAAGCCGGGACACCCTGATGTGTGGCATTGTCGGCGCAATCGCGGAACGCAACGTCGCGCCCATTCTGCTGGAGGGGCTCAAGCGCCTCGAATACCGCGGTTACGACTCCGCCGGCATGGTGGTGGTGAATGAGCATGGGCTGCGGCGGATACGAAAGGTCGGCAAGGTGGCCGAACTGGAGGCGGCGCTGCATGCTACGCCGCTTGAGGGCCGTCTCGGCATGGCGCACACGCGCTGGGCCACGCATGGCGCGCCCGCGGAAGTCAATGCGCATCCGCATATATGCGATGGCAGGATCGCCGTAGTTCATAACGGCATCATCGAAAACCACGCCGGACTCAAGCAGCGCCAGGAGGCGGCGGGTTTCCGCTTTACCTCGCAGACCGATACCGAAGTCATTGCCCACCAGGTAATGCGCCATATCAAGGCCGGCCACGATCTGCTGGCGGCGGTCAAGCTGACGGTTGCCGAAATGCGCGGCGCCTATGCGATCGGCGTGCTTGACTGCCACGATCCGGGAACCCTGATCGCGGCCCGCAATGGCAGTCCGCTGGTGATCGGCATCGGCCTGGGTGAGCATTTCATTGCTTCGGACATTCAGGCGCTGTTGCCCGTCACGCAGCGCTTTGTTTATCTGGAAAATGGCGATCTTGCGGACCTGCGGCTGGATGCGGCTACGATCTACGATCACGCTGGCGCGGTTGTCACGCGCGAGGTGAAGCAGTCGGAGCTGTCTGCGACCAGCGCCGAACGCGGCGCCTTCCGGCACTTCATGCTCAAGGAGATTTACGAGCAGCCGCAAGCTGTCGCGAACACGCTGGAGGGGCGCGTGGCGGATAGCCGGGTGCTGGAGAATATCCTGGGACCGGCCGCGGATCGCATTCTGACGAAGGTGCGGGCCATTCAAATCGTCGCCTGCGGGACGAGCTTTCATGCCGGACTGGTGGCGCGAGCCTGGTTCGAGGGACTGGCCGGTATACCGTGCCAAGTCGAAATCGCAAGCGAATTCCGTTATCGCAAACACGTGGTTTTGCCCGGCACGCTGTTCATCACCATCTCGCAATCCGGCGAGACCGCCGATACCCTGGCGGCGCTGAGCCTGGCGAAAGCGCAGCACCAATACGTCGGCGCGCTCGCGATCTGCAACGTGCCGGAAAGCTCGCTCGTGCGCGAGTCTGAACTGGTGCTGATGACGCGTGCGGGCGCGGAGATCGGCGTGGCGAGCACCAAGGCGTTCACCACCCAGCTGACCGCCCTGCTGTTGGTGGCGATACTCGTCGGCCGTCGTCACGCGCTGGACATCTCAACGGAAGCCTCCATGGTCGAGCAACTGCGGCAACTGCCCTTACTAATCGAAGCCGTGCTGCGGCTGGATGGCGATATCGCGCGACTGGCCGAAGACTTCGTCGACAAGCGACACGCGCTGTTTCTTGGGCGCGGGTCGCATTACCCGGTCGCCATGGAGGGCGCTCTGAAGCTTAAAGAAATTTCGTATATTCACGCGGAGGCTTATGCCGCCGGCGAGTTGAAGCACGGTCCGCTGGCGCTGATCGATGCGGACATGCCGGTGATTGCGGTCGCACCCAATAACGAGTTGCTGGAAAAACTCCGCTCCAATCTCGAAGAGGTGCGCTCCCGCGGCGGCGAACTTTATGTCTTCGCGGACGCGGATGCGCACGTGAAACCGACCTCAGGCATGCACGTGCTGGAGATCGTGCCCGCCGACGAGACCATCGCGCCCATCCTGTTCACCGTGCCGCTGCAACTGCTCGCCTACCATACGGCGGTGCTCAAGGGCACGGATGTCGACCAGCCTCGCAACCTCGCCAAATCCGTGACGGTCGAGTGATTGTGTCACTGGCGCCGTCGATGGCGATGCAAAAAATACCTGCGCGCGATTGGCAAAACGGGCGAGGCGGGTTCATAATTTAACGTAGCATTAGCATCATTACATTAGACGCTCCACGGTCGGCGCCCCACCTGGGCGTCCAGGGCTCGCCATACGTGGGGCAATGCAGTCGGCGGGACAACACTCTACTGGAGCGTTGTCTTAATCTGTCTTCCGGGTTCCCTCAAGAGCATAGGCGCGGACACTTACGCGCCGGTATGCTCCCGAGGAAACTCTGCTAGATCGCACCTTCCCTGGTTCGGCGAACACACATGAAGTCCTCACTCGAAAATGCATTTGCGCCCGCGCGGATCGCCATATCGATCATTCTGGAACGGTGTCCGATGCAGCGGGGGCGCTGGTCATTCATCGACTGGCGAGTGGTGGGTGCGGTGGCCGGCCAGGCGTTCGCTGAAGCTGAACCGAAGTGCGCGCTGGTGCACAGCGACGGGCAGCACCGCCAATACCTGTGGAGCGGTTTTCATCTCTCGCTCTACAAGGATAGCGCCGAATCCTACTGGTACAATCTGGTGGGCAAGCAGCCGTCCCTGTTTGTGGTCTGCACCGCGCGCGATGGTCACGAAATGGCGCCGTTAATGGTCAGCGCCAAATATGACGAAGCGGCGGCTTTCATGGAGACGGGTACAAAAGTATTCGCCACGCCCATGCCGCCCGAGGTCTACCGCTGGCTGGAGGATTATGTCCTGCAGAACTACGAGCCCCAGGAGCCTAAGAAACGCATGCGTCGCAAGTGGGGAGTTGACCATGACCAGCCCTAAGTGCTCCGGCGACGATCCACCCGCGCCGATGAGTTTCCTGAATCGATGGTCGCGGCGTAAACGTCGCTCACCGTCCGAGCAGGATGTCGCTGAGACCTCCGATAGGCATGAACTCGAAGCCGCACCGGAGGCAGAAGACCTGCCAAGTTCGCCCGGCGCGGAAGATCGGGATGCAGTCGCGGACATAACCGATGCCGATCTGCCGCCGCTGGAGACTCTGGACGAAAACAGCGACTACAGCGGCTTCATGTCGTCGAAAGTCAGCGCGGAATCGAGGCGTCAGGCATTGCGCAAGCTGTTTCACCAACCGAAATTCAATGTCCGGGACAAGCTGGATTGTCATGCCGGCGATTTCACAAAGTTCGAGCCGCTGGGGGACACGATCACGGCCGACATGCGCCATCAGATCGAGCGGGCCGCTAGGCACAAACTGAATCAGGCATTGAACGAACCGGCGGTCGATGAGCTAGCGGTGTATCCAAACCAGGAATCGGCTCAGGGTGCGGTCGCCGCATTGGCAATGGTCCCTGAAAGTTCTGACGAGGACGCCGCGGAGCACCCGGCAGGCAATGAGGAATCAGAGATCGCGAGGAAAAACCCGCTTTGATCATGAGCGAAGCCCCTAGCATGCAGGAACCGGCGAACGTGACGTGGGCTGGCGCTTCAGCCTTGCCCGACGCGTCCGCCGATGGTCAAGCTCGCGCAGCCGCGATGCGTGCTCTGCAAAGCGGCCGGACGCAACCGACGGCGGCGGTAGGCTACGAATCCGCCGGTTCGCTGTTGATTATCGGGCCGCGGGCGCGCGTAACCGGGGTGGTGGAATTGCTCAAGAAAGCACTCGATTGCACTCTGGCGATCACCGATGCCGTGGATCAGGCGCCGCTCCCTCCAAAGGCAGCCGCATTGCAGGGATTGCCGATCGTCTGTGCCGCGCCCACGCGCATAAACGGCCATCTCGGCCGCTTCGAAGCTTTCGTGGGCGAGGCCAACCTCTCGCGGCTGCTCGGCCGTAAGCGGCTCGAGTTCGACCTGGTGCTGGATCTCGGTGTCCCCGCCCTGATCCAGTATGAGATTCCGCCGCCCGGCTATTACGCGCCCGGCGACGATCCGCGGGCGTCTGTTAAGGCCTTGGCCGAGCTGCCCGGGCTGGTGGGCGAGTTCGAGAAGCCCAAGTACTTCGATTACAACGCGGACATCTGCGCGCATGGCCGAAGCGGCATTCAAGGTTGCACCCGTTGCCTGGATGCCTGTCCCACGAACGCCATCGGCTCGCTAAAAGAACTGATTCGAGTCGATCCGTATTTGTGTCAGGGCGGCGGGGTCTGCGCCACGGCCTGTCCGACCGGTGCGATTACCTACGCATACCCGCATGCCAGCGATCTCCTGGAGAGCATCAGGCAGGCGCTTAAAGCCTATCGGGCGGCGGGCGGCCACGAGGCCTCATTGTTGTTCCACGATTGCGAGCAGGGGCGCGAACGAGTCGACCGAGTTGGTCGGCGCATGCCGGAGAGCGTAATCCCGGCGCACGTCGAGGAGGTCGGCGCGGTTGGTCTGGACGCATGGCTCGCGTCGTTGGCATACGGCGCGAGTCAGGTGCTGTTGTTGGCTACGCGGCTTACACCGCCCAAGGTGCTGCATGAGATGCGGCAGCAGCTTGGCGTGGCGAGCGCGCTGCTGCAGGGCATGGGCTACGATGGACAGCGCGTGCGCCTGGTGGAACCGGAGACTGACGAAGCGTTGCTAGTCGCCCTTGGCACCTTGGGGGGCAGCACGCCGAAAACGCCTGCTGATTTCGCCACGCACAACGAGAAGCGCAACACCTTGCGCATGGCTTTGGATCACTTGCACGAGCAGACGCTCACGCCTGCCGCCTCGGCCGCGCTACCTGCGGGCGCGCCGTTCGGAGACGTCGTGGTCGATCGTGAAGCCTGCACCTTGTGCATGGCCTGCACCTCCGTTTGTCCGGCGTCGGCTTTGATCGCCGGCGGCGATGCACCTACCTTAAGCTTCATCGAGTGGAACTGTGTGCAATGCGGGCTGTGTGAGATAGCCTGTCCCGAGGACGCGATCACCCTGGTTCCGCGCATCGTTTACGATCCGGAGGTGCGCACCAAGCGCCGGACGCTCAACGAGGAGCAACCATTCTGCTGCGTCGAATGCGGCAAACCGTTCGCCACCAGGCGCATGATGGAGACCATGACGGCCAGGCTCAAGAACCACTGGATGTTTCAGGACCCGCAGGCTTTAAGGCGCCTTAAGATGTGCGAAATCTGCCGCACCAGGGACATGTTCAGCCACGATCTGACACCAGAAGTTTATAGTAAACCCGGTCCACCGTAGCTTGCCGCTGAAATATGAAAGTGATGAACAGATGATGCAATCGATACCAGCGGAAGACAGCCAGGCGGGTGCGTCCGGACCGCGAACGCCGTCTGACGAGGACATGCAGCGAGCGCGCGTCTACAGCTTAATGGGCGCCTTGCTCGCGGCGCCGCCTGGGGCGGACTTGCTCAATCGCCTGCGCCAAATCGGCGACGCGGTATCCGATGAGACCGGTCACTCGCCGGACACCCCGTTGGCCACGGGCTGGCACGCGCTCAAAGCCGCGGCCACTGAGTCAAATGAGTCGGCATTGAACGATGAGTTTCACGAACTATTTATGGGCATCGGGCGTGGCGAGCTTATGCCGTACGCCTCGTGGTATCTCACCGGCTTTCTCATGGAGCGACCGCTTGCCGCGCTGCGCCAGGACCTCAAGACGCTTGGCTTCGAGCGCCGTCGCGATTTCCTGAAGCTGACAGTGGCCGCAGGCAGCGCGTTCGCGGTTGGCGGCATCGCCGACAAGACCCTTGCCGAGGCTGAGACTAAGGCCTCGCCGGACGCCTCACCGCCCCTCAAGCAGGGCTACCGCGAAACCGCGCACATCCGCGCGTATTACGACAAAGCGCGATTTTAGATCACTCTCGATTCCGCTCTTTGTCTCTTGCCTCCATTGAATAGTCAGGAGCGCAGCGATGAAATTGATCAGAAAGCGAAACACGATCCCGGCTTCCGCAGCGCCGGATGCGTCGGTGGATCCATCGATATTGGGTGCTACCGGCGACAGCATCGATCGGCGCACCTTCCTGCGCCGCTCGGGACTCGCCATCGGCGGCGGTGCGCTTGTCGGCCCCCTGCCGTTTTCGATGATGCGACGTGCCGAGGCCACGAACGAAAGCGCCCCCAAGGAGGGTGTCAAGACCATAATCCGGCGTTCCGTGTGTACCCACTGCTCGGTGGGCTGCGGCGTCATTGCCGAAGTCCAGAACGGGGTGTGGACGGGCCAGGAACCGGATTTCGACTCGCCATTGAACCTGGGCTCGCACTGCGCCAAGGGCGCTTCGTTGCGTGAGCATGGACACGGAGAGCGACGGCTGAAATATCCCATGAAGCTCGTGGATGGCAAGTGGAAGCGGATCACGTGGGATCAGGCCGTGGATGAGATCGGCGATCAATTACTCGAGCTACGCAAACAGCACGGGCCGGACGCGCTGTTCTTTTGCGGCTCGTCCAAGGCCAGCAACGAGGGGTCTTATCTCCAGCGCAAGTTCATGGCGTTGTGGGGTTCCAATAACGTTGACCACCAGGCGCGCATCTGTCACTCCACCACCGTGGATGGGGTCGCGAATACCTGGGGTTATGGCGCCATGACCAACTCCTACAACGACATGCACAACTGCAAGTCGATGATCTTCCTGGGCAGCAACGCCGCCGAGGCGCATCCGGTTGCGATGCAGCATGTGCTCAGAGGCAAGGAAAACGGCGCCAAGATGATCGTGTGCGATCCGCGTTTCACACGCACGGCGGCGCACGCCGACCAGTTCGTGCGGTTCCGCTCCGGCACCGACGTGGCGCTGGTATGGGGCATTTTGTGGCATGTGTTCGAAAATGGCTGGGAAGACAAGAAGTACATCAGCGAGCGCGTCTTCGGCATGGAGGAAATCCGCAAGGAGGTGAAGAAGTGGACGCCCAACGAGGTCGAGAAAGTGACCGAGGTCCCAGAGGCTGAGCTGTATCAGGTCGCCAAAACCCTGGCGGAAAACCGGCCGGGATCGTTGATCTGGTGCATGGGCGGCACGCAGCACCACACGGGCATCAACAACACCCGCGCCTACTGTGTGCTACAACTGGCACTGGGTAACATCGGCGTATCCGGCGGCGGCGCCAACGTTTTTCGCGGTCACGACAACGTGCAGGGCGCCACCGACGTGGGTCCGAACGCCACTCGCTGCCAGCCTATTACGGCCTGACCGAGGATGCCTGGCGGCACTGGGCGCGAGTCTGGGATTTAGACTATGAGTACCTGAAGTCTCGCTTCGACGACGCGCGGTATCCTGATGGTATGGGCAGCAAGCTCCCGCTGATGGAATTGCCCGGTATCCCGGTCTCGCGATGGATCGACGGAGTCCTCGAGGACCCGGCAAACGTCACGCAAAATTCGAACTTTCGCGCCATCTTCTTCCAGGGCCACGCGGTCAACAGCCTGACACGTGGCGTGGAGATGAAAAAAGCGCTGGAGCAGGTGGGGCTGGTCGTCATTTCGGATCCGTATCCCACGCACATGGCGGTCATGTCAGATCGCAAGAACAACACCTACCTGCTACCCACCGCCACGCAGATGGAGTGTGAAGGTTCGGTGACCTCCTCCAATCGCTCGATACAGTGGCGGGAGCAGATTATCGACCCGATTTTCGAGTCCAAGGCCGATCACGAAATTCTGTATCTGTTCGCTAAGAAGCTAGGCTTTGCCGAACCCATGTTCAAGCACATCAGGATACCTGACGGCGTGCCGTCGATGGACGATACCTTGCGAGAGATCAATCGCGGCGCCTGGACCATCGGCTATACGGGGCAGAGCCCGAGCGGCTCAAGCTGCACATGAAGAACAAGCACACCTTCGATACCACCACCTTGCGTGCTCATGGCGGCCCTTGCGACGGCGACTTTTATGGGCTGCCGTGGCCTTGCTGGGGCACGCCGGAGATGAAGCATCCCGGCACCCATGTGCTCTACGACACCAGCCTGCCGGTGGCGAAAGGTGGGCTGAATTTCCGCGCGGACTTCGGGGTGGAGTACAAAGGCCAAAGCCTGCTGGCTGATGGCTCATACCCAGTCGGCGGGGAAATCGAAGACGGTCATCCGGAGTTTACTTACGCCATGCTGCGTCAGTTGGGATGGGCCAGGGACCTGACTGGCGACGAGCTGGCGGTCATTCACACTGTCGCTGGCGTCACGACGGATCAAGCGGCTACCGGGGGTGGCATGGCGATGACGGAGGCACATAGTGCCGGCAATCTGGACGCGGTGAGCTGGAAGACCGATCTTTCCGGCGGTATCCAGCGAGTCGCCATCAAACACGGTTGCGCGCCGTTCGGCAACAGTAAGGCACGGGCCATCGTATGGGACTTCCCCGATCCGGTGCCGGTGCACCGCGAGCCACTTTACACGCCGCGGCGCGACTTGTTGCCAGCCTACAAGACCGTGGCGGATCGCAAGATCTTCATGCGCCTGCCCACGCGATACGCCTCGATCCAGGCAAAAGACTATTCCAGGGACTATCCGCTGATCTTCTCCAGTGGGCGACTGGTGGAGTACGAGGGCGGCGGCGAGGAAACGCGCTCCAATCCGTGGCTGGCGGAGCTGCAGCAGGACATGTTCGTGGAGATCAATGTAGCGGACGCCAACGACCGCGGCATCCGCGATGGCCAGACGGTATGGCTGGAAGGCCCGGAGGGCGGACGCATCAGCATCAAGGCCATGATCACGCCGCGGGTGGGTCGCGGCACGGTGTGGACGCCGTTCCATTTCGGCGGCTGGTTTCAGGGCGAGGATCTACTGGAAAAGTATCCGCAAGGATGCGCTCCGCATGTGCGCGGCGAGGCTTGCAACACCGCGTGGACGTACGGGTACGACATCGTCACCATGATGCAGGAGACCAAGACGACGCTCTGCCAGATCAGACCGGCGTAATGCGGAACCTGTGTTCACGGGAATCTGGAATTGAACTCGCCTGTTCCGTCGCTTTTGTGGATGGAAATGGTGAGAGTGAGGAAATCAAGTCATGGCTAGAATGAAATTCCTTTGCGATGCGGAGCGCTGCATCGAATGCAACGCCTGCGTAACCGCGTGCAAGAACGAGCACGAGGTCCCCTGGGGCGTCAACCGCCGGCGGGTGATTACCTTGCTCGATGGCCAGCTCGGTGAGAAATCCATCTCGGTCGCCTGCATGCACTGCACCGATGCGCCCTGCGCGGCGGTGTGT
>JACCYU010000271.1 GCA_013696315.1 Gammaproteobacteria bacterium
GCGAGGCGCCGCGCTGAAAACTGAAGTTGCTCAAACAATGCAGCTCGGCGTAGCTGACCATGCGTCCTCGTTCAATGTCACGGCGCATCGCAGACAGTACCCGTGGAAGTCCGCATGACTAAGCAAAGAAACCATGCAGAAACCACGTGCGTGTCTTGCGCAGTTCGCGATAAATCCACAACCGACTGCCATCCGTGTCGATGGCGATGTAGTAGTCGCGGCGCACGTCGTGGCCGTCCCACCAACCGTTCTCGATACGTTCCGGACCGCGCTGTATCGACACGGGTCCGTGTCGCCATGGATGGCCTTGCCGTGTGGTCAATTGTTGCGGGGCGGGCAACAGCCATAGCGGGCGCGGCCTGTTATCAGCGGCCTCGCTGCGCTGGCCGTCGGGCTCGGCACAACGCCACGCCCGCTCGGGCCGATGATCCGCACAGACCTCCAGGCCTCGAACGGCCTCCCGGTCCAGGCGGGCTTGTAGCTGTTCCAGCAACTGTTGCCAAGCGAGATCTGATTCATCGTCAAATCCCCCCTTGCTCCCCCCTTTTATAAAGGGAGATTGGGGGGGATTTTGTCGCAGGTTATGAAATGTGCTCTTGGCAAACAAGATCTCATTACTCGCGATGAATGGCTGTAGCGATGCGGCCGCCAGCCGGAGCTTGAGCACGGGCGCCGGCAGTCTGAAACGGTGTAGATGTTCTTCCGTTAGTTTCAGTAAATGCGCCGCATCGCGCGTGGTGTGACGGGTGCCGATGCGCAGCCGGCTTGGCGGAGACTTCGCGTGATGCAGGTCAAGTTGCAGCCGGGTAACGCCGGCATCGTGCGCGCGCAGAAATTCGATGAGTCTTGCGAGCAGCTGGCGCGCCGCCTCCAGCAGAGCGTCAGCGTCATCGGTTTCCCACGGCAGCTCCAGCCCGGTTGTGAAGCGAGGCGGAGAATGGAAGCTGCGTCGTAGATCGGGTTGCAATCCCAGCGCGCGATCCATGAAGTCGAGCAGTTCGGGCCCAAGGCGATGCGCCGCGCTTTTTCTGGGCAGCCGCCACAAATCGTGGAAGGTGCGCACGCCGACATGGTGCAGATAACGGGTTGAATCCGGTGGCAGTGGCAGCGCATTGATCGGCAGACGCCGCAGCTCAGCGTGCAAGCCCGCCTGGTCGAGAACCTCGGCACTCTGGCCGACGCTTGCCAGCAACAGACTGGCCAGCGGCGTGGGCGTTACAGCTACATGCGCGTGCGCGCCCAGCGCCGCCAGGCCGTCGTTCAGTTTTGTCTTCAGGTCTTCTACATTGCCGAAAAGCCGCAGACTGCCGCTGATCTCCAGCAGTAAAGCCCGCGGCGGCTGCAGGCTGACCGTAGGGGTGAACTGGTGCGCCCAGGCCGCCAGCATCTCCAGCCTGCGTGTCTCCGCATCCGTGTCCCTGCTTTGCGTATATAGACGCGGACATAGCGCATACGCCTGCGCGAGTCCCATGCCCGCCACGACACCCGCCGCGCGTGCCGCCGCGCAAGCGATGTGAATGAGACGGCGCGCGCCATGGTCCTCGACGATGGCGAAAGGTGTCGCCTCGCGGCGCCCGACTGCCTCCATGGGCAGGACCGGAAACCAGGCGCAAAGCCACAGTTGCCGGGTATGAACCGCGTGGTCGGGGCGCAGCGGGGGCGCAGGCGGCGTGTCCGGTGATAACAGCGACGGCAGCGATGCCTGCCGCGCGCGCCGACTCGTTAAGGGAAATGCGGCCATGCCTTGTCGTCCGTATACTGCATTTATAAGCAGTATATGTTGAGCGCTTGTGGCTGACAAGTTTGCACGGCGCGAAAATCTAAGGCGGCGTACTTAGCCCGCGGACGACGCTCAGGGATGCCGCGATTCCGGTGAGCACGTCCGGCCAGGCGTGCCGTGCGGCCGGAACTTAAAGCTTCAACCGCACGTTTTGGCGGTTCAACCCGCCGCGCGCTTTCAGGATTTGCACTTCAATCTCGTCGCCCAGCGCGCACAGACGCAGACGCAAAGCCGCCGGTGACGGTTGGGCGGCGCACGCCACGCCGCGAAACACCACGCCCCGGCAGTCGCCTTGCTCGGCCGCCAGCTGCAGACGACGCAGCGCGCGAAAGTCGGCCGTCTTCGGCCACAGCAACACGGCGTTGCAGAGTCCGGAACGCAGCAGTTGTTCTGCCGACCATAATGCATCGGCCGCCTGCGGCTTGTATATGAGTATCGTCGCGGCGAGATCGATGCCCACAGCGGCCAGCGCTGGAGCGTACGGAACGAAAGGTGGCGCGATCCACGCCTGACAGCGGCCGTCACCGTGCACTCGCGCGAGCGCCGGCATCAGAAGCCGTAACGCGCCGCTTGCATGCGGTTCGCAAAGGATCTCAGTCAGGGCGCCAGCCGGCCATCCACCCCCCGGCAACGCCGCGTCTAACGCGGCAAAGCCGGTCTTAATGTCGGCCGTTGAATTATCGCCATCGCGTCCCCGCCATAGAGCCGGATTGCCTTGTGGAAGCTTGTCCAATCCGGCGCTTATGGTGGGAACCCGCGTTGCCACCATCCATTTCCTCCCGGCGTTAAGACGACGTACTGAGTCGCTAGCACCGCGAACATCTTGATTCATTGAAGCAGAATTCCCATGCCGCATCTCTAACCTCTCCTTTAAGCGGGTAGTTTGGATGTGGCAAAAACACAGCCTTGATGTCCGAATGGAGCTTCCCGACTAATGCTGAATACCGAACACGTCTTCCTCCTCGAAGATATTCGAAGGATGTTCTGCGCGTTTCACTGAGCTGCTCAGTCGTTTCGATGTAGTCCCGAAGTTTGCTGGAAAACGACAGGACTACGCCGGGCTTCAGGATTGCGAGCAGCTTTGTGAACAGCGGCTGGCACAGTGCCAAATCCCTCGCAGAAATCTGGTTTGCCTTGTGAGAGCGAAAGAAGCAGTAATTTGTCTGGCTAAAATTCGCCAGCTGTTCGAGCGGAAGGTACTTCTTCAAGTACGGAAGTATTCTGACTAAAGATCCTGGATCCTGCTCGTCCAAGAACTCCTCTTGAAGCCGTTCTTGAGGTCGATATCGCTTGCCGCTAGCCGCACCCCAGTTGAAACTCACGATAAGCGGTGCGTTTCGAACTCCAGAAGTCGTGACTAAGGAATAGTTCCATTCAAGCCCCTCAGTCAAGCACAGGGTCTTGATGTCTAATGCCTCGTAGGCATTGCGTACCTCAGCCAGTAACTCAACAAGCGCACTCTTCATGTATATTCCTGCATGCCCAACGCGACTCAGGAAGCC
>JACCYU010000272.1 GCA_013696315.1 Gammaproteobacteria bacterium
ACACACCGCCCTGCATGTCCCAGTTCAGCCAGATCAGGAACGCCTGCCCCACCAGATTTTCGTCCGGCACGAAACCCCAGAAGCGGCTGTCGTTACTGTTATCGCGGTTGTCGCCCATCACGAAATACTGATCCGGCGGAACGACGTATTCGCCGTCCATACCAGGATGCCGCGGCTCCAGCAAAATCGGGTGTCTGACCTGGCTCAGCAGCTCGCTGACGACGGTGGCGCCACTCATGGCGGCCCCGCTGCGCGCGGCGTAATATTTGTGCAGCGGCTGTTGCGGCGCTCGTTTGCCGTTGATATACACGACCTTGTTGTAGTAGCCGATGTGATCGCCCGGCAGCCCGACCACCCGCTTGATGTAGTCGTCGGATGGATTTTCCGGGTAACGGAACACGATGACATCGCCGCGTTGCGGGTCGCCGGTTTCGAGCAAGGTAGTGCCGAGCACGGGCAGGCGGATGTCGTAGGCGAATTTGCTGACCAGGATGAAATCCCCCACCAGCAGGGTCGGCATCATGGAGCCGGACGGAATGCGGAACGGCTCGGCCACGAACCCCCGCAGGAGCAACACGATCAGCAGCACCGGAAAAAACGATTTCGAATATTCGACATACCACGGGTCATTGCGGGCGGCGGCGTAACCGGGCCTGTGTTCGGTCGCACGCGCCCGCGTCGCGGGCTCCCTGCCCTGCGCGGCATGCGCGGTCTCTGGCATCGGGTCTGACGCCCGTCTGGCCAGGACGACGCGATCGAAAAGCCATATACCGCCGGTCAGCAATGTGCCGATAACCAGCACCAGTTCCAGGTCAAAATTCATTTCGTTTCCATGTGTTTTTATTTGTTCACCTGCAGCACGGCCAGGAAAGCCTCCTGCGGGATCTCGATGCGGCCGATCTGCTTCATGCGCTTCTTGCCCGCTTTCTGTTTTTCCAGCAACTTGCGCTTGCGCGTCACGTCGCCGCCGTAACACTTGGCCGTAACATTTTTACGCAAGGCCTTGATACTGCTTCGCGCGATTATGTGCGAACCGATCGCGGCCTGAATCGCCACATCGAACATCTGGCGCGGAATAATTTTCTGCATGCGTTCGGCGAGGTCGCGGCCACGCGCCTGCGACTTGTCCTTATGCACGATCACCGACAGGGCATCGACCCGCTCGCCGTTGATGAGAATATCGACTTTCACCAGCGGCGACACGACAAAATGCAGGGGCTGATAATCGAACGAGGCGAAGCCGCGGCTGACCGACTTAAGCCTATCGAAAAAATCCAGCACGATCTCGCTCAAGGGGAGTTCATAGCCCAGCGAGACCTGCTTGCCGAAGTAATGAATGCGCGTCTGCACGCCGCGCTTTTCCACGCACAGACCGATGACGTTGCCGATGTAGTCGTGCGGCACCAGAATGGTCGCCATGACCACGGGTTCCCGAATCTCGGCGATGAGGTTGGGCGCGGGCAGTGCGGCGGGATTGTGGATGTTCAGCACCTCGCCTTTGGTGGTGTGAACTTCGTAGACGACGGTTGGCGCGGTGGTAATCAGCTCGAGGCCATACTCGCGTTCCAGACGCGCCTGCACGATTTCCATGTGCAGCATGCCTAAGAATCCGCAGCGAAAACCGAAGCCCAGCGCGTGTGAGGTTTCCGGCTCGAAACTGAGTGCGGAATCGTTCAGTCGCAGGCGCTCCAGCGCCTCGCAAAAGCGCTCGAAATCGTCGGCGCTGACAGGGAACATGCCGGCAAACACGTTCGGCTGTACTTCCTTGTAGCCGGGTAGCGGCGTTGACGCCGGACGCTCGACGGAGGTCAGAGTATCGCCAATTTTGGCGCCGTCGATGTCCTTGATGCCGGCGATCAGATAGCCGACTTCCCCCGCGCTCAAGGCATCCCTGGGCGTGCGCTTAGGTGTGAAAATGCCGACACCTTCGACCTGATAGCTCCGCTGCTGCGACATCGCCATGATCTTTTGTTTAGGTCTGACCACGCCGTCCATCATGCGCACCAGCACCACCACGCCGGTGTAACTGTCGAACCAGGAATCCACGATCAGGGCTTTCAAAGGTGCCTTGCGATCGCCTTGCGGGGGCGGGATACGTCTGACCAGGCTTTCCAGCAGATCGCCCACACCTTCGCCGGTCTTGGCGCTGACCCGCGTCGCGTGCGAGGCGTCGATACCGATGACATCTTCGATTTCGCTCGCCACGCGGTCGGGTTCCGCGGCCGGCAGATCGATCTTGTTGATGACCGGCAGCACCTCCAGTCCCTGATCGATGGCGGTATAGGAATTGGCGACACTCTGCGCTTCTACGCCCTGTGAGGCGTCGACCACCAGCAGCGCGCCTTCGCAGGCCGACAGCGAGCGCGAAACCTCGTAAGAGAAATCGACGTGGCCCGGAGTGTCGATGAAATTCAGCTGATAGGTTTGACCGTCTTTGGCGTGGTAATTGAGCGACACCGCGTGCGCCTTGATGGTGATGCCGCGCTCTTTTTCCAGATCCATGGAATCCAGCACCTGCGCGCGCATCTCGCGCGCCGAAAGTCCCTCGCAGTGCTGGATAAAGCGGTCCGCCAGGGTCGACTTGCCATGATCGATGTGCGCGATGATGGAGAAATTTCGTATATTTTGCATTAGTCGTTATAACAAGGCCTGATGTCGCCCCCCATCAGGCCCTGACCGAAGCTTTATTTGACTGCGTCGCGCGTAGTATACCGCCGCCGTCCGCTGGATAGCTCAATCGGGTATTTTCAACGCCAGAAACTTGGGTCCCTGTTCCCGTCGCACCAGCAGGGATACGAATTTACCGGCTGGCAGCGGCGCGATGATCGACCTGAACCGCGCGACCGTGGACACGGCTTCGTTGTTGACCATGCGCACCACATCGCCTTTCCGCACGCCCGCGTCCCGGGCGGGACTGTCCATCACCCTCACCACGCGCAGGCCGCCCGTGGCCTGTCCCCGCCGCTCCGCTTGCCTGCCATCGAGTATAAGCGGCCGCAATTCAAGGCCCAGGACGATATTGCTGACGTCTGGCTCGGCTGGCCCCGTGCGGGTGGACACTTCGGATTGCTCGCCGGGCAGCGCGCTGACTTTTAGACGCCGCGTGATCCGCTTGCCGTTGCGCAGGATGACGAGTTCCACCCGTTGCCCGGCGCGGGTGCTGCCGACCATGGGCGGGAGCGCCGCGGAGCCAGACACTTTCCTGCCATCGAACTCAAGAATGATGTCACCGACTCTCACGTCACCCGCCCGCGCGGGACTGCCCGGCAGCAGCATGGTCACCAGCGCACCGGTGGGTATCTCCATGTTGAATGAATCCGCGAACTCTCCTGTTACCTCCTGAATGTATACACCGAGCCAGCCGCGTGACACGAAGCCGTCGGTCTTCAATTGCCGGGCCACATCCATCGCCACCTCGATGGGGATGGCGAACGACAGCCCCATGAAACCCCCGGTCTGACTGAAAATCTGCGAGTTGACGCCGACCACTTCGCCGGCCAGATTGAACAACGGCCCGCCCGAATTGCCCGGATTGATCGCGACGTCGGTCTGTATGAACGGGACATAGTTCTCGCTCGGCAGGCTGCGGCCCTTGGCGCTGACGATACCCGCGGTAACCGAGTGATCGAAGCCGAACGGCGAGCCTATCGCCAACACCCATTCTCCCTGCCTGAGCGCCCTGGAGCTGCCCAGCTTCAGAACCGGCAGATGGTCAGCCTCGATCTTCAGCAGCGCGATGTCACTGTGGCTGTCGTGCCCGACCTCTTCGGCCAGCAGCTCGCGGCGGTCGCTAAGCCGCACCACGATTTCGTCGGCGTCCTCGACCACGTGGCGATTGGTGATCACGTAGCCGTCGCGGGATACGATAAATCCCGAGCCCAGCGACTCCTCGCTGAACGATTTACGCTCGCCATCGCGGTCGCCGAAAAAGCGACGCAGCAAGTCGTTCAGGGGATTGTCTTCGGGAAGCTCCGGGATCTCCAGATCTGGGGGCAGCGTCGCGCTCGGTTTCTCCTCGCGGGTGGTGCTGATGTTGACCACGCCGGCGGCATTGGCCCTGACCAGACCGGTAAAGTCAGGCAGCCCGGGGTGGGCGTGCGCAGTCGAGAGGCCCGCGCATGAAAGCAGTGCCGGAAAAACAATCCCTGGTCGCATCGAAACACCCTAAGTTTTCCACAATTGATGCAGGATAGCGTGGGCGCCCAGGCGCCGTGGTCAGATTAACATGAACTGAAACCGGCGAATGGCCCCCGACGCGGCGTGGTTAGCGGATTTCGGCGTACAGGTAAACTGAACCACCTATGGACAGGGGCGCGACCAATAGACGGGCGAAAGCTACTCGGACGGGGTGTACACCATCGACTGACCGATCATCCGTACCGTATCCGCGGGCACTTCGCCGACCACGGTTATCTGATAACCATTCACACTGCGCGCAAACGCGTTCAGCGCACCGCTTTGCGTAGCGCCCTTGAAAAACGCGGTGCGTTCTATCGGCCTTGTGATGAAAACCGACGCGGAAGCGAGACCGTCGGTCAAAATCATGTGCTGCACCGGTTGGGGACTGGCGGCGATCACACGCTTGCTCACGGACGTCACCTCGAAACCCGGCGGCTTGCGTCCGATCCGCCAGCGCACGTCGGGTTTCAGTTCGAACGGCTGCTGGCGCGGCCCCGCGCGGTACCAGACATGATCGGCTTCGATCATGGTCGGCGCAAAGTGCGCATCCGGAATCTGGTCGCGCAGTTCAAGGCTGGTGAACATGACCTTCTCAATCGGCCGCCCGCGGGCGTCAAGCAGCATAGATTCCAGCAACATGCCCGAATCCTCGGCAATGCAAAGCCGGTGCCCATACCGCAGGGTGTCCTTAGGTTCTATGTTCAGATTACGGCAGGGTTTACCGGCGATGCGGCCCCGGCCGTGGACACTCAGCCGATAGTGTTCGTCAAGGCCTTGTGTGCTGGATGGAATGGTGGTCGGAATGCCGTGCTTCTGGGCGCGCGTGGCTTCGACCATCACGGCGTTCTGGTGGGGCCACACGCAGGTGAGCACGCCGCGGTCGCGTATGACCTCGCGCTCCTCGCCGGTCAGCGTGGTCAGACGCTCTCGTATCCCCTGCGCGTCGCGGCCATGGACGATGTGCATCGTGTCCATCTTGTCCCCGCGCGCGAAGATGAACGTGCCTTCGTAGTTGAGGGATTGTACGGCGTCGGCCATTTTATCCAGCCAGACCTTTGCATCCTGCCCGCTCCATGCCGCGTGCGGCAACGCGAGTATCGCGAATAGCGCGACGTACCGCATCACGCCGAGGTTACTGATTGCCTTCGTAACCCAGGACTACGCGCGCGTAAGGCATCATGCCGCGCGAGGGTGCGTACTCGCTGTGATTGACCAGATAACTGTTAAGGCGGGCGGCAACGTCAGGATTACTGGCCAGAGAGACCCCGGGTGCGTCAACCCTGGGCGCGGCGTCCGCTGCGGAGGCCTTTGCACTGGTCTGGCGCAACGACTGCCAATTGGAGGAATTCGTGGGGGAAGTGACGGAGAAGCCGACGGGTGAGGGGTTGATCCGGGCGACGTTGGTGACAGGCACTTCCGGCGAGGATGAACGGTTGAATGACTGAAAGCCGAGCACCGCGCACACCACGACGGAAGCCGCCAGGCCAAAGCCTATCTTCGGATTTAGTCGGCCGGGATCGCGCAGGGCTGGGTTGAGCACGCGTGGACGCCACCGGGATGCATCGCGCACTACGGCGACAAGCGGCTCGCGCTCGATCGCGGCGTGCACGCCGACGACAAAATTCGCGTCAATCCTCAATGGCAGATTGCCCCGCAGCGCGTCGCGTATTACGTGATAGCGTCCCAGACGCGCCAGCTCGCGATCATCGTTCAGCAACTCACTGCACAGTCGGTGTACTTCAAACTGTGATGTTTCTTCATCTACAAACGCGGACAGCAGCTCTTGCTGGTCGGTAATCTCGTTGTTCATGGCGGCGTCTCTGTGCGTGCGACTTTATGGACGTAATCTGTATCGGGGGAATATGAACAGGCTTCCGAGGGAACTTCGCTCACTTAATAAAGCGCGCTAATTGATGAGGGGCGCCAGGTGGCGATCGATCGCTTCGCGTGCACGGAATATGCGGGAGCGGACGGTGCCGATCGGGCATCCCATGGTTTGCGCAATTTCCTCGTAACTCATGCCTTCCAGTTCCCGTAATGTAATAGCCGTTTTTAAATCGTCCGGCAATTCTTTGATTGCGCGGTATACGGTTCGTTCTATTTCATCCGTAAGCAACTGCCGCTCTGGTGTGGCATATTCCTTGAGCTTCGACGCACCTTCGTAGTATTCGGCTTCCTGCGCATCGACCTCGTAATCCGGCGAGCGGCGATTCTGCGCAACCAGGTGATTCTTGGCCGTGTTAATGGCGATCCGATAAAGCCAGGTATAGAAGGCGCTTTCTCCACGGAACCGCTCCAGTCCACGATACGCCTTCAAAAATGCTTCCTGCGCGACGTCCTGCGCAGCATCCGGATCGTGCACGTAGCGCGAGATCAGCTTGATGATCTTGTGCTGGTACTTTAAGACCAGCGCGTCATACGCCCGCTTGTCTCCCGCCTGTACGCGCCTGACCAGCTCACGATCGTTGATCTCGCCCATCCGGGCCTTCCCCCATTTCCGGGCGCGTTCCCTGCACCCTGACAAATTGACAGATGACGCCACGCGGAGTTCGCGCCGCCGACTTGTTTTTCAAGTACGTGACAACCGTAGTTATGAAACGCTAAAAACACCGCAAAGCAGGTCATTGATGTTTCGATGGCAAAACATGTGACAAAATACAGAAACGATGACACGCCCTCAAGCCAAACTTGAATGCCGCGCCCATGACGTCCTGATCATCGGCAGCGGCGCGGCGGGCTTGACCCTTGCGCTGCGCCTGGCCGATTCCGCGCGCGTGGCGGTACTTTCCAAGGGCCTACTGAATGAGGGCAGCACATGGTACGCGCAGGGCGGCGTGTCCGCGGCGATGGACCGACAAGATTCCATCGACTCGCATGTCGCGGATACATTGAGCGCCGGTGCGGGCCTGTGCGATCCCAAAGTCGTTCAATACACCGTGGCGCACGCCGCGGACGCCATTGAATGGCTGCTCGAACTGGGCGTGGATTTCACCCGCGAGACGCACGCCGATGGCAGCAGCACACTGCATTTCACGCGCGAAGGCGGCCACAGCCATCGACGGGTGGTGCATGCCGCCGACACCACCGGCCAGGCGATCGAACAGGTGCTGGTCGAGCGCGTGCGCGCAGCGCGACGAATCGATTTATTCGAAAACCACATCGCCGTCGATCTCGTGACGACGCAAAAACTCACCGGACGCGGGAACCCGCGCCAACCGAATGATTGTCGAGGCGCCTATGTGCTCAATCGCGCGAGCGGCGAAGTAGAGGTGTTCGAGGCGCGCTTCGTGGTGCTGGCCACGGGCGGGGCCAGCAAGGTTTACCTGTACACCAGCAATCCGGACAGCGCCTCTGGCGACGGTATCGCCATGGCCTGGCGCGCGGGTCTAAGCATCGCCAACATGGAGTTCATGCAGTTTCATCCGACCTGTCTGTATCACCCTGACGCGCGGTCGTTTCTGATCAGCGAGTCGTTGCGCGGCGAAGGCGGCCGACTGCTGCTGCCGGACGGCAGTGAGTTCATTCACCGTTTCGATTCCCGCGCCGAACTGGCGCCGCGTGACGTGGTCGCCCGTGCCATCGATCACGAGATGAAACGCCTGGGCGCCGAATGTGTGTATCTCGATATCAGCCACAAGGGCGCTGAGTTCATTACCCGGCATTTCCCCAATATCCACGCGCGCTGTCTGCAGTTCGGGTTCGACCTGACCCGCGGCCCGATTCCCGTGGTGCCAGCCGCGCATTACACTTGCGGAGGCGTGGTGACCGATCTTGACGCCCGCACGGCGATAAACGGTTTATACGCGATCGGCGAGGTCGCCTTCACCGGTCTTCACGGCGCCAACCGCATGGCCAGCAACTCGCTGCTGGAATGTCTGGTGTTCGCGCGCGCCGCGGCGACGCACATTGCCGCGCAACTGGATCAGTCGCACGCCGATTACGATATCCCGCCGTGGGACGCCAGCCGCGTGACCGACTCCGACGAGGAAGTGGTGATCACCCACAACTGGCACGAGCTGCGCCGTTTCATGTGGGATTACGTCGGCATCGT
>JACCYU010000273.1 GCA_013696315.1 Gammaproteobacteria bacterium
CGCTGGGGCACAGCCTGCTGGCGCAGTTCGAAGGTGTGGAATTTCGAGAATTTACCATCCCATACGTAGACAGCCGTGAGAAGGCCGCCTCTGTCGCCGAGCAGATTGACCGCGCCGCGGATCAGGACGGCCGGCGACCGATTGTCTTCAGCACCCTGGCCGATCCGGAGCTGCGCTCGCTGGTGGTCAACTCCAAAGGCCTGATACTGGACCTGTTCCACGCATTTTTGAACAGTCTCGAAATGGAACTGGAAGCGAAACCGCTGGAGCGCGGGGAACGCTCGCACCGCCTCACCGACGCGCAGAAATACGAATCGCGCATGGACGCCATCAACTTCTCGCTGTTGCACGACGACGGCGCCTACACGAAACATTATGACCGCTCGGATCTAATCCTGGTCGGTGTATCCCGTTCGGGCAAGACACCGACCTGCCTTTATCTGGCGATACAGTTCGGCATTCGCGCGGCCAATTACCCGATTACCGAGGAAGACCTGGGCCAGGGCGCGCTCCCGCGCATGTTAAGACCTTATGTCGCCAAGCTTTACGGTCTGACCACCACCCCGGAACGTCTGCAGGGCGTGCGCACCGCCCGTCGCCCCAACAGCCGCTACGCCTCCCTGGAACAATGCGCCTACGAAATCAAGGCTGTGGAAGACCTTTATCACGCGAAAAGTATACCGTTTCTGGATACAACCACGCGCTCGGTCGAAGAGATCGCCACGCGCATTGTGCAGGAAACCGGGCTGCAGCGACACGCTTACTGAATGACGCGCATCAAGGCGCAGGCATAAGTCATGCGTCAGACTCGGCGTCCATGTGCTCGATGACGGCGTCGCCGAAGCCGGATGTCGTCACCAGGGTCGCGCCGGGCATGAGCCGTTCGAGGTCAGCCTCCACCGCGCGGGCACTGTCTACGCGCGTGCCGCGCGCGGCGAATCCGGCGCGCGCGCGGGCCAGATCGTAAGTGACCGTCTTGGCCGCGATCGCACCGCCTACGCCCCGCATAATCAGATCGGCGGCCTCGGTCCAGCCGATATACTTGAGCATCATCTCGGCGGACAAAATGATCGACCCGGGATTGACCCTGTCCTTGCCCGCGTATTTCGGCGCGGTGCCATGCGTCGCTTCGAACACGGCGACGAAATCGCCTATGTTGGCGCCGGGCGCGATGCCAATGCCACCCACCTGCGCCGCGAGCGCATCGGAGATGTAATCGCCGTTGAGGTTCAGGGTGGCGATAACGTCGTAGTCCTCCGGCCTCAGCAGGATCTGCTGCAGGAAATTATCGGCGATGACATCCTTGATGACGATTTCACGATCGGTGACCGGATTTCTTATGCGGCGCCAGGGCCCGTCGTCGATGAGTTCCGCGCCAAATTCGCTGGTCGCGACCTCGTAACCCCAGGTGCGAAAAGCGCCTTCGGTATATTTCATGATATTACCCTTGTGCACCAGGGTAACGGAGCCGCGATCGTAATCGACGGCGTACTGAATGGCCTTGCGCACCAGCCGCGCGGAGCCTTCGCGCGATACCGGCTTGATGCCCAGTCCCGAACTGTCCGGAAAGCGAATTCCCGTGACACCCATGTCGTGAAGGAGAAACTTGATGACTTTCTTGACCTCGTCACTGTCGGCCGGCCACTCGATTCCGGCGTAGATGTCTTCGGTGTTTTCGCGGAACACCACCATATCGGTCGACGCCGATTCCTTCATGGGCGTCGGCGTGCCGGCGAAGAAACGGATCGGTCGCACGCAGGCATACAGATCGAGCTTCTGGCGGATCGCGACATTGAGCGAGCGCATGCCCTCGCCTACCGGGGTGGTTAACGGACCCTTGATCGACACCACGAACTCGCGCATCGCATCTTGCGTCTCTTCCGGCAGCCACTGATCCTTCCCGTATATCTCCAGCGCCTTCTCGCCGGCGTAAATCTCCATCCAGACAATCGAACGATCTCCCCGATACGCTTTCTCAACCGCCGCGTCCACCACGCGACGCATTACCGGCGTCACGTCGATGCCAATGCCGTCGCCTTCGATATAGGGAATGATGGGCCGCTCGCTGACATCGAGCGTGTTGTCGGAATGGGCCATGATAGGCGTGCCGTCGGCAGGCCGTGAAATATTTTTGTACGTCATTATCAATCTTAAGGGATGACCCGCGCGCCAGGCACGTATGAGGGCTGTCGCGCGATTGCGCGCCAGCCGTCGGCACGCATCGGACTATGCCGGTAACGGGTGATATCCGTCACCGGCACGCCGTAATGCCTGCTATTTGCTGGCCGCCTTGGGGGCGCCGGTGTCGAACTGATCTTCTTCTGTCGAACCGCTTAACGCGCCCAGATTGGAGGCGCCGCCGGTGACCGTTGAGGCCACGGCATCGAAGTAGCCCGCGCCGACCTCGCGCTGATGCTTGGTCGCCGTGTAACCGCGCGATTCGGAACCGAACTCTTTCTGCTGGAGTTCGACATACGCCGTCATGCCCTCGTCGCGATACTTGTCCGCGAGATCGAACATGCTGTAGTTGAGCGCGTGGAAGCCGGCCAGGGTAATGAACTGGAACTTGTAACCCATGGCGCCAAGTTCACGCTGGAAACTGGCGATCTGAGAATCGTCAAGGTTCTTGCGCCAGTTGAACGACGGGGAGCAGTTGTACGCTAGTAACTGATCCGGGAACTCCTTGCGGATCGCTTCGGCGAAGGATTTTGCGAACTCCAAATCCGGCTTGCCGGTTTCGCACCAGACCAGATCGGCGAAGGGCGCATACGCCAGGCCCCGCGAAATGGCCTGCTGCAAACCGTTCTTGACCCGGAAAAACCCTTCGAACGTGCGCTCGCCGGTCAAAAACGGCTTGTCGTTCTCGTCCGCGTCGGTCGTAATCAGGTTGGCGGCTTCCGCGTCGGTACGCGCCAGTAGCAAGGTCGGCACGCCCATCGTGTCCGCGGCCAGCCGCGCCGCGACCAGTTTAAGAATCGCTTCCTGAGTGGGCACCAGCACCTTGCCGCCCATGTGTCCGCATTTTTTCGCCGAGGCGAGTTGATCCTCGAAATGCACACCGGCCGCGCCCGCCTCGATCATGCCCTTCATCAATTCGAAGGCATTCAACACACCGCCGAAGCCGGCTTCCGCATCCGCGACGATGGGCAGAAACCAGTCGATTTCGTCTTTACCTTCGGCGTGATAAAGCTCGTCGGCGCGCTTGAACGCGTTGTTGATCTTGCGCACCACTGTCGGGACGCTATCGACAGGATAAAGGCTTTGATCCGGGTACATCTGAAAACCGCTGTTCGCATCCGCGGCAACCTGCCAGCCGCTCAGGTAAATCGCGTTTAAGCCGGCCTTGGCCATCTGCATGGCCTGATTGCCGGTCATGGCGCCGAGCGCATGCACGTAATCGTCGCTATTGATGCGTTGCCATAACTTTTCGGCGCCACGCTTAGCCAGGGTGTGCTCGATGGTCACGGTGCCGCGCAGTCTTTCCACGTCGGCCGCCTTGTAGCCGCGCTGCACGCCTTTCCAGCGCGCATTCCTAGCCCAGTCCTGCTCGATCGCGTTGATCGTTTCCTGTTTGTTCATGACTTTCGTATCCTCCAGAATTGTCCTTGCCTACTGCCTGAGTTGCACCCTTAAAAATGAACCGTTACAGAACATAGATCAAGTATACGCTAGGCGTTGAACCGTAGTTATCACGATCACGCAGTACGGCTAGTCGCGTAAAAAACTATCCGGACCCGCGCTGATCGGCCGATAGTCCGCAAATATCACTCAAGCCCTCAAGGTCAAAAATTCCGCGAAACGATCATCGGTGACCAGTCTGCGTAGCAACTCTGCCGCAGCCGGCGCATGGCTTTTCTCGAACCCGTCGTCACCGAGTTCCGCACGAATCAACGCCAGCTCGCGCGTTAGCGCGTGCTCGAACAATTCCGCGGTCACCTTGCGTCCGTCGCTCAGCACACCCTTGGGATAACGAATCCACTGCCATAGCTGGGCGCGCGCAATCTCGGCGGTCGCGACGTCTTCCATGAGATTATGAATCGGCACCGAACCCTGCCCACCCCTCCAGGCGGCGATGTAACGTAACGCCGCGCAGACGTTGCCGGTGAATCCGGCCTCGGTGATTGCGCCTTCCGGAATCGCAAGCAAGTCATGTGCCGTGATTTCCAGGTCACCGAGCTGCCGATGTTTCTGACTCGCCTCTGGCATGTAACGATTGAAAATGTCTTCCGCCACACGAACCAGTCCCGGATGCGCGACCCAGGTGCCATCGTGTCCGTTGCGCGCTTCGCGCTCCTTGTCCGCGCGGACCTTGGCGAGCGCGCATTCGTTGGCCTGGCTGTCGTCTTTGATCGGAATCTGCGCCGCCATGCCGCCCATGGCGTGGGCGCCGCGTCGGTGACACGTTTTGATCAGCAGCAGCGAATACGAATTCATGAAATGCGCCGCCATCGTCAACTGCGCGCGATCCGCCAGCACGTACTCCGGATGCTTGTGGAAACACTTGATGAAACTGAAGATGTAGTCCCAGCGGCCACAGTTGAGCCCGACCACGTGATCGCGAAGTTCGTACAGAATCTCGTCCATCTCGAATGCCGCCAGAATCGTCTCGATCAGCACCGTAACCCTGATGCTGCCAGGCGGGAGACGCAGATACTTTTCCGCGAACTTGAAGACATCATTCCAGAGCCGCGCCTCGACATGATTTTCGAGTTTGGGCAGATAGAAGTACGGCCCGCTGCCGCGCTCCAGCAGCGAATGCGCGTTATGAAAGATATATAAACCGAAATCGAGCAGCGCGGCGGGCACCGGCAACCCGTCAAGCAGCACGTTTTTTTCGGGCAGATGCCAGCCGCGCGGTCGCACGATCAAGGTAGCAACCTCGTCGTTGAGACGATACTGCTTGCCCCGGTTGTTGGTGAACTCGATGGACCCGTTGACGGCGTCGCGTAGATTGATCTGCCCCTGCATGGTGCCCGCCCAGGTCGGCGCATGAGCATCCTCGAAGTCAGCCATGAAAACCTTCGCGCCGGAATTAAGCCCATTGATGATCATCTTGCGATCGACCGGGCCAGTAATTTCCACGCGACGATCCTGCAAGTCCGCGGGCGGTGGTGCAACCTGCCAGTTCGACGCACGAATTTCCGCTGTCTCTTCCAGAAAGTCGGGCATCACACCGGCGTCCAGCAAGGTCTGCCGTTCCAGCCGGCGCGCCAGCAGTTCGTCTCGTCGCCCGGTGAAGCGCCAGGCCAGCGCAGCGATGAAATCCAGCGCGGCCGGCGTGAGTATTTCCTTGAATTGCGAAGTCAGTTGCCCGGTGAGTTCCACTGCCGGTGACGACTGCTCATACGCCTGAGTAGCCATGGTGGCTGCTTCTCCTTAAAGTTGATTAACGTTATGTAAACGAAGCGCGGCCATGCGGCAGCGCAATAAAAGTGTAACTGAATTAGTATGAATGACCCAACTATTTTCTCCTGTCCAGCCACTCGCCAATCGCGGGTGGCACCGTTTTTTGCGATCTGCCGCTCACGTAAATGCCAATGTGGCCACCGGGAAAGTCCAACTCGCTGTAGTCGTCCGTGCCCACATAGCCCTTGAGCGCGATGCTGGCGGGCGGCGGCACGAGATGATCCTGTTGCGCGTAAATATTCAGCACGGGCATGGTCACATTCTTGAGACTAACCTTGTGTGCGCCGAGCTGCACTTCGCCCTTTATCAATCGATTGTTCTGGTAAAAGTCCTTGATGAACTGGCGGAACGTTTCGCCCACCTGATCCGGGCTGTCGAATATCCACTTTTCCATGCGCAAAAAATTGCGCGCCTGGACTTCGTTATCAAGCTGATTGACCATGTCCAGATACTTCTGCCCCATCAGCCGGAAGGGTTTAAGCGACAGGAACATCCAGTTCATAAGGTCGCCCGAGACATTGCCCATAGTGTTCACCAGCAGGTCCACGTCGATGTCCCGCACCCAGCGACTCAGCAGATCGCCCGGGGTCTGAAAATCTACTGGCGTCACCATCGTGATGAGATTCTTGACCTTGTCGGCATGCATCGAAGCGTAGCAGAGGCTGAACGCACCACCCTGACAGATGCCCAGCACATTCACCTGCTCGACACCGTGGCGGCGACGCACGACATCCACGCAGCGGTCGATGTAACCGTTGATGTAATCATCCATGGTGAGGCAACGATCCGCGCGATCCGGGTAACCCCAGTCGATCAGATAGACATCCTGCCCGGCATTAAGTATGCCGCGCACCAGCGAGCGATCTTGCTGCAGGTCGGCCATGTACGGGCGATTGACCAGCGCATAGACGATGATCAGCGGTATCGGATTGCTGGCTTCGCCGAAGGGCGAAATGTAGCGGTGCAAGGCCAGCTTGTCTTCACGATAAATGACCTCGGTGGGCGTCGCGCCCGTGCTTATCTCGTCGATATTGCCAAGGTTTTGCAGGCCCTGGCCGAGCTTCTGGTTGAACTCCAGCAGTTCCTTGGCGGCGAGGTCAGGACGTATTTGAACGGGGATCATGGCTTAACTCCTGAGTTCGCTGTTGCGCGCGGCGGCACTTGATCCGCTTTTCTTCTTTGTCGCGAATTTGGATTTCGTGGATTTTTTCCCTTTCGCTTTCGTCTTGGCCTTAGCCCTGGTCGCCTTGGTAGCCGGTTTGTGTGCCGCACTGTCGGATGCGGATCCGGTGTCCGCCTTGCGGGCCGCGCCGTTGGTCCGCGCCCGCGCCTCCTCCATCTCGTGCCTGAGCGATTCGATCTCCGCGCGCAACTGCTTGGTTTCACGCCTGACTTCGTGCAAGCGCTGATGCAGGGTATCGATCTCGCTGCGCGTCGGCATATTCATGGCGCCAAGCGACTCGTCGACCATCATGGTGCCATGCCGCTTGAGGGCCATCAGGCTGTTCACCAGACGACCGTATATCGCGCCGTATTTCTCCGTATCGACGTACTCGCCATAGGCCTTTTCGCAGCTATCCACCCACAGATCGTACATTTCACGCAACGAGGATACGGGCTGGTTGTCGGCCACGCGTTGTTCGAGCAGCCGTTGCAGCGCCTCGACACACTTGACGCCGATCTCGCCATAAGTCGCGACGTAATCGTGCAGGGCCTGCTGATAGTCCAGGGTGAGTTTGGCAAGCGTCTGGGCCTGCTCCTGCTGCTCGCGCATCTGCCCGACGGCGGGGGTCGACAACATCTGATCCACCCGCTCGTGCATTTCATCCCGCACCTGGCGCACGCCGGCTACGTTCATGCCATGCAGAAAATCGCCTGGCAATATGGATGTGGAAGCGACAGCATGTTGCCACGTATTGAGCGGCAACTCCCAGAAGGCGATGGCCTGACGCGCGACACCGCCCACATCAGGCTTGTTGCCGCCAAACATGTCTTTCAGGCCGGTTAAGGTGGTACTGACGGCGTCCTGCCAGCGTGCGGCGGACTCGCCCACCGCGGACGCCTGCTGAAAGGCCTGGTTCATGCTATCGGTCATCTGGAAATAGACCTTGCCCTGATTCACCAGGCGCGAATAGAAGTCGTCAACTGACGGCTGCGTACCGGGCTGCATTGTCTTCCACCATTGCTCCAGTGCCGAAACCCATGGGTTACTATCCAGGGGATTACCGCTCAGACCCGCGCTGCCAAAGGCGGGCGGTACAGCGCGCGGCGCGAAGCCTTGCAGCGCCTCCTGGTACTGACGTTGATAGTCGAGCATCTGATTCGTCCAGATGTTGAAGGGATTTTCATTCATGTTGAGGGGACCTCCTGAACTGCGGAACAGACGTGCGGGGGCCAGCTTGAACGGATACTTGGCGCCTATCGACTTCACCGTAACACGGGCGATTGTGCGCCGCAACAACGAGATCAGTTGCGCCCGTCGATGAATTGTTGATGGCGAAAGTATGGCATCACATGGCCAGGTCTGATAGCGTTGCAATACCCTATGTTTAATAGGTCTAGAGTTAAACATATTCTTCCCACTATTTCACATCAGATAACGGGCACATCAGATGCCGGGTACATCGATAATCGGTACATCGATAACCGGCACATCAATAAAAGCGCACAACCTTTAGGAGCAGCAAATGAAAGAAGAGATAGTCGTAGTCGCCGCTGGGCGTACCGCTATCGGCTCGTTCGGCGGCAAATTATCCTCCCTCCCTGCCAGCACGCTCGGCGCCAAAGTCATCGCGGAACTGCTCGCCCGATCCGGTATCGAGCCAGATCAGATCAGCGAGGTTATTCTCGGACAGGTGCTAACGGCTGGCGTCGGCATGAACCCCGCGCGTCAGGCCAGTATCGGCGCCGGCCTGCCCCACTCGGTGCCGGCGATGACCATCAACAAGGTCTGCGGCAGCGGGCTTAAGGCGGTCCACCTGGCGACCCAGGCCATTCGCTGTGAAGATGCCACCTTTATCGTCGCCGGCGGCCAGGAAAACATGAGCCTGTCGCCACACGTGGTGCCGAACTCGCGCACCGGCCAAAGAATGGGTGACTGGCCGCTCAAGGACACCATGATTTATGACGGACTGTGGGACATCTTCAATAACTATCATATGGGCGGCACGGCGGAGAACGTAGCCAAGAAATATGGCATCAGCCGTGAAGAACAGGACGAGTTCGCCGCCACCTCCCAGCAACGCACTGAAGCGGCTCAGAAGGCCGGTTACTTCAAAGAGCAGATCATCCCCATCGAGGTGCCGCAACGCAAAGGGGATCCCGTCGTGGTCGACGTGGACGAGTTCCCTCGCCACGGCGCAACGGCGGAGGGCCTGGGTAAGCTAAAGCCCGCTTTCGCCAAAGAGAACGGCACGGTCACCGCGGGTAATGCTTCCGGCATCAACGACGGCGCGGCGGCCGTCATCGTCACGACCCGCGCGCACGCCGACAAGCTCGGTCTCGAACCTCTGGCGCGTATCGTGGCTTACGCCAATGCCGGCGTTGACCCGGCGATCATGGGCACCGGCCCGATACCCGCAAGCCAGCGCTGTCTGGAACGCGCCGGCTGGCGCGCGGAGGATCTGGACCTGGTAGAAGCCAACGAAGCTTTTGCGGCCCAGGCGATCGCGGTCAATCGCGATCTGGGCTGGGATCTGGAAAAGGTCAACGTCAACGGCGGCGCGATCGCGCTGGGCCATCCAATCGGCGCCTCTGGCGCGCGCATCCTCGTGAGCCTGCTGTATGAAATGAAACGCCGTGACGTCAGCAAAGGCCTGGCAACGCTTTGCATTGGTGGTGGTCAGGGTGTCGCTCTGGCCGTCGAGAGGTAAATCAAATGAAAATCGATCTAAACAATAAAGTGGCGCTCGTAAGCGGCGGCACCGGCGGCATCGGCAGTGCGATTTGCAGAGAAATGGCTGACGCCGGCTGCAAGGTCGTAACTAATTATCGTAATGAAGAGAAAGCGCGGAAATGGACGGAGCAATGCAAGAAGGACGGCTACGAAATACGCAGTTTCCAATGCGACGTCGGTGACTTCGACGCGTGCAAGGAACTCGTCGAAACCATTGAAAAAGACATTGGCCCGATCGATATACTGGTGAACAACGCCGGCATCACCAAGGACACGACCTTGCGCAAGATGTCGCAGGAACAATGGAACGTGGTGATTAACACGAATTTGAACAGCGTGTTCAATTTGACCCGGCACGTCATCGAGGGCATGACAGAACGCGGATTCGGTCGCGTGATCAATATTTCATCCATCAACGGTCAGAAGGGTCAGATGGGGCAAACCAATTACACCGCTACCAAAGCCGGCATACACGGTTTCACCAAGTCGCTGGCGCAGGAAGTCGCGCGTAAAGGCGTGACCGTCAATACGATCTCGCCCGGTTACATCGCAACCGAGATGGTCATGGCGGTACCCGAGGAGACACGCAACAAGATCGTTTCGATGATCCCGACCGGGCGGCTGGGCGAACCCGAAGAAGTCGCGTATATCACGACGTTTCTCGCCTCGGACCTTGCCAATTTCATTACCGGCGCCGACATCTCAATCAATGGTGGTCAACACATGTACTAGGCAGCAACGACGGCAGCTACGTCGTTATGTAGTAAAATAGCGCGGCAAACATCGGGAGCGTCTTGCGGTATCCGTTGAACTGGTCAATGGGTTCCGCTTGCGGGTAACTGATAACATAATCAATGAATCAATATGGCAACTAAAGCGGGACAGATACGAATAATTAAAAAGTATCCCAATCGGCGTTTGTATGACACTGAGGTCAGCCGCTACATTACGGTGGCCGACGTTCGTGAGCTGGTCATGCGGGGCGGAGAGTTCAAGGTGGTCGACGCGAACTCCAACGCCGACATCACCCGCCCGACCCTGTTGCAAATCATTATGGAGCAGGAAGCCGGCGGTGAACCCTTGTTCACCGCCGATATCCTCTCCAAGATGATTCGATTCTATGGCGACTCAGTGCAGGGCGTATTTTCAAGCTATCTGGAAAAGAGCCTGGAGCTATTCGTGGAGCAACAGTCGCAACTGCAGCGACAAGTTCGCAACATGATAAGCGGCAACACGCCGTTCGAACTGATGGCGGACCTGACGCAACGCAATCTCGAAATCTGGCGCGACATGCAGCGCAATTTCCTTAAAGCCGCCGGGGTCAAGGCACCGCCGCCGGAACGTGACAAGACCGAAGAATAGGATAAATCATACGGGTCGGCTCGCCTCACGGTCACCTGCTAAACACCTGTAGCAGCACGCTTTTCATGACTTTTCTGGCGCCTGGACGAGGCTGAGCACCGCTTCTCGCGCCTTGACTTGTTGCTCTGCTTATAATATTTTGCATCGCAACAATCTCACTCGCATACCAGCGCGCAGGCCAATGCCTCGCCGGTTGTAGCGCGTCAGGAGGATTTAACAAGATGAGTCACGCTAAAAAAAGGGTAACACTGGTGACCGGGGGCATCGGCGGTATAGGTACGGAAATTTGCAAGCGCCTTGCGCAAGGAACCCGCACGGTAGTGGCAGGCCATCTGCCCAGCGAACATGGCGAGGCGGAAGAATGGCAAAGCATGCGCCGGGCGGAAGGTCTTGAGATCGAATTAATCGACGGAGACGTCAGCTCTTTCGATTCCAGCGCAGAGATGGTGCGCAACGTTCGGAAGCGTTTTGGAGAGATCGACATCCTGGTGAACTGCGCCGGAATTACTCGCGACAAGACCTTGCGCAAGATGGAGCCGGATCACTGGAACGCGGTGCTCACTACCGATCTCGACAGCGTATTCAACGTTACCCGTCAGGTTGTAGAGAGCATGATGGCGCAGGGTTTCGGCCGCATTATTAACATATCTTCCGTCAACGGGCAGAAAGGCATGTTCGGTCAAACCAACTATTCCGCGGCCAAGGCCGGCGTGCACGGTTTTTCCATGGCACTGGCGCAGGAAGTCGCGAGTAAAGGTGTCACGGTCAATACGGTGTCGCCGGGTTATGTTGAGACCCGCATGACAGCGGCGGTGCCCGAAGACATCCGCAACACCATCGTCGCCGGTATTCCGCTGGGACGAATGGCGACACCGGCCGAGATCGCTCATGCGGTAGCGTTCCTGAGCTTGGATGAATCGGGCTATATCACCGGCATCAATCTGCCCGTCAATGGCGGGATGTACATGAGTTGATGCAATGTCGATATTACAGGCAGACGCACGCTTTCTCGAAAGCTCGACCTGATTTTTGAGAAAACTCCCTCCGATACGTTTCGGCGTATACCAGGTTCCCCTACCCATTCGGGTAGTGGCTTTTACTTTTGATCGCCTCGATTTCCCACGAGTCGCCTATAGCGACGACCCTGCATACGCAGCGCTAACGTGCACGCTAGTTGTTCAATCCCAGGGTGTCATGGTATAAGCGATTTTAGCATCGATAAGGAGGCACTATGGGACAGGTTTTACACGGCAGTGCCGCGACTACGCACGCAGTGCGAGCGGCGATACAGCGATCG
>JACCYU010000274.1 GCA_013696315.1 Gammaproteobacteria bacterium
CATTCACGCGCCGACGGTCGTAGAGCCAGCGAGTCGCGAGATTCGCGCGAGCGCCGATTAATCCCAGTGCTCGTTGATTAATCAATGAGCCGGCTTTCTCCGTTGATCCTGAGAAAGAGCTCGCGCGCCTTGACCCCAAGGTCGGGCTGATCGATAAAAAAGCCCTGCACGCCCAGACCGTAAAGCTGCACCGCCTCGCCGACGACGCTCTGGGGGACGCCATTCGGATGCAGGGTCAGGAAAGATTCCTCCGCGCGTAAGGTGTACGGGTGCACCAGCAGTCCGGCGTCAAACGCGCGAGCCAGAAACAGGTGCACCTCGCCTGTCAGCTCAGCCGCGACTTCCGCTGTGCCGTCGCCGTTGGTGTCAACGGGTGCGTCCAGCGTCTCCTTCAGGAGAAAGCTGTCCTTGAAGGGGCCGATCCCTTCGGCGTAACTGGCCGCTATGAACTTAAACACCTTATTCGAGATCAGGTCTCCGTACCCGGTGGTGTCGGTAATGTCCACGAGCGACGCGAGTTCGCCGTAGATGGCCTGCAGGTCGGCGCCCTGGGCCGCGTTGAAACCATGTCGTAAGGACTGCCGAAACTGTCAACGGGCGGCACGGTAATATCGCCGTAAAGCTGCACCAGCGGCAAGTCCACACCAGCGGCCGGCATGATCTGATTCTGCAACTCGATCAGGTTTCGAACTCGAACGACTGGATGAACACGCGCTCGGGATCGGTAAAGCCTTGTTCGACCAGAATGTCGATGAGCATCTGTCCCAGCGACATGCCGATCGGCGCGCCGTCCACGAACGTGCCTCCCGTGGCGAAAAATGTCGGGTGTTTAGTTTCTGGATAAATCCCGACCTTGCGGCCCGTCAGCGCTTCGGTCCGTTCGCCCAGACCGATCACTTCTTCAAGCGTCGGAATCTCGAACCGGTCGTCAAATAGCGCATTTTGTGGCCGCACGTCCGGGATGACGCTCCCGCGCGTGCAGGGTCTTGATCTCGGCCAGGGTGAAGTCCTCGCTGAACCAGCCCGTGACCGCCACGCCGTCGACGGTCTTGGTTGTCTCGCGATCGGCAAATTCTGGGCGTTCGGACACATCGGTCGTGCCGGTCAGATCGTTTTCGTGGCGCGCGATCAGATGGCCGTCTTTCGTCGCGACCAGGTCCGGCTCGATGAAGTCGGCACCCTGTTTGATCGCTACCGTATAAGACGCCAGCGTGTGCTCGGGCCGGTAGCCCGAGGCGCCGCGATGGCCGATGACGATAAGCTCGCCACCTTCATCCGGACTGGACTGAGCGCGGGAGACGGGGCCCGCCGTCACGGCCAATGCCGGGATCAGGGCCGACAACAGGAATTTAAAAAATATGCGTTGCACAGTGCAGTTCTCCTGCGAATGCGTTGATGGGACGTTCTTCGCCGATTGCGCGCATAATTTATGAAAGGCGTAACGTCGCGCGCAAGCGGCGATTGTAGTTGTATCGCCGAGGGTTATACCGGACGCGGCTTACGAATCCGTGATGGATTGGTTGCAGATCGATGACATTGACACGTGCCTCCTTGCACGTCGCGAGCACCAGGCGCTTGCTGACATCGTCCGGATGCAGCCAGATCGCCGGATCTTCCGCATCGTCGGCAAGCACGCTTTTCACAGCGGCTTCACGGCCGCCGTTCACTGGCGGGGCATCGATGACCCGCGGTGCCTCCAGTGCGGGCCGGACCGTGGGACCGGCTCCAGGGTTACGGCAAACGCGAGAAACTGGCCGCCGGTTTCGAGCAACCGGGTGACGCCAATGAAACGCACGTCGCCTTCATCGAGCGCGCCGTCCGTAACATCGATGGTGGAGCTGTACAGACGAGCGGGGCCGCGCTGACTGCCGTCGTCAGAGAGCACGTAGCAAAAATTGCCGCGCTCATGGTAGGTAATGCCGGACAGACCGCCGATCTCGGTGCCGGCAAATTTGGCGCCCATCGCGAACTCGGCGCTGCCGATATACTCGATCCCGGTGACACGCGCGCGTTCCACTGCATGAACCGGCAACGGAAAATTCACCACTATCGCGATCGTCATCGCGACGCGGAACCGACGCTGAAAGCAATATGAGCCGCGCCCGCTTCGGCGCGAACTTGAAAGCCGACCCGAAATGCTGTGCATGCTCTCTCCGACGAGATGCGAGTTTGCCGGACAATAGCCCACAAGTGTTAAAAACTGGTTTCGGGCATCTGTCGTTTCGGGTGGTGAGGCATGGGTTGTTTTCGGGTCTGCGCAAAGCATTTGTCGAGGCCGTGACGCGGGCGCGTGCGGCGTCGCTCGAAATCTGGTCGGAGGACGTGACGAATACAGGCTTCGAAGTCGAAGGGCTGGAATTGATTTCCGACCGGCATATGATCATGCCCAAGCTGTTTCGGCGTCTCGCCGAATATCTGGAGGGCGGCGGCTCCATCGAAGGCTTCAAGCAGTTCCTGGAGCAGAAGGCGGAGGACATCGCCGTGATCTCTACCGCGCACTTCACACACGTCGACACGATCGTCGAGGTCGACGGCAACGGCAATCGCGTGAGCATGACGGAACGACCGGAAAATATTGTGTTCGCGGGATAAAGGTACTTACCAGTGTGCAGGGATTTCTGATCGCGCCAGTTGTCGGTAACGCGTCAAAGGTAAAACAGTACCGGCCCAGCGTGAACCCGGCAACGCAGGCGTTTTATCGCTCGATAATGATCTTCTCCGCCGGTATATCGATAAAATGGATGCGCTCGGCAAGTTTGGGCGTGATGTAAATCCTGCCCGCGCGATCGATCAGCATCGCCTGATCGATATCCATATTGCGGGCAATCTTCGTCCATTCGTCGGGACCGGCGACTACCAGTGCGGTGGCGGCGGCATCCGCGACATCACCGACCGAATGAACCACGGTGGCCGAGGCGGTCTCTCCGACCGGATAACCATCGCGCGGGTCGAGGATATGTTGGTAGCGCTTGCCTTGATATCTAAAAAAGCGCTCGTAATCGCCCGACGTAAAGACAGCCTCGCCATCGCTGATGTTCAGCCATGCGATCACTCCTTCCGCGCGCGGATGCTGAATGCCGATGCTCCAGGGCCGATTGCCGTGCCGCCCGATGGCGCGCACATCGCCGCCGGCATTGACGACGGCATCGGTAACGCCCATGGTCTTTAGAGTCTCTATTGCATTATCCACGGCGTAGCCTTTGGCGAAGCCGCTTAGATCGAGCATCACCGCCGGGTTGCCGGAGCGCACACACCTGCCGTTGATTTCCAGGTCGTCCATGGCGGGCGCCTGCTTCACCAGCCGGGTTACTGCTTCGGCCGAAGGGGGTGTGCGCGGACCCGCGCCGCCGTTGAATCCCCACAGCTCGACGAGCCGGCCGATCGCCGGATCGAATAGGCCGCGGCTCGTCCGCGAAGACGCCTGGGCACGTTCGATCAAGGGAATCAGGTCGGGAGCGGCAATGCACCCGCCGCCGGGAAGTTGCCGGTTAAGGCGCTGCAGGTCGCCCGGATTCCAGGCGTGCCAGTTGTCATGCCAGTAGGCAAAATCGTCTTCCAGCACGCCGAAAGCCTCGTGCGCCAGCGCCGCGTCGCCGGTACGAATCGAGAGCTCGATCAGGGTGCCGAGGGACAGGAACTGGTCGTGAAAAACATGCGTCTCTGCGTGGTTCGGCGTGGACAGCACCAACGTGCTGGCGAAGATCAGGAGAAACCGAGAAGCAAGAGGAAATTGAAAAACCAGGGGCCGCGACCGCTTCATCGCGGATGGCGCACACTGCGATGCTGCCGCTGCTTGCGATACTGCTGCAACCATAGCCAGGAGCCGGTAAGACCGAGAAATACCAGCAACATCGCGGCGGCGTCAACGACGTAAATGCCCCAGGCGCCGAAGATGCGGCCGGTATGCAGATCCAGCAGTACGCGCTCAACCGACAGAATCTGTGAACGATATTGTTGCTCTACGTCTTGCCTCAATTCCGGTGATGGTGACTGCGGCTGTGACCACACGATACCTTTTGTGTCGCGGTAGGGTCGCCAGCTCAAAAAATTCTCGTCAGTCGTGTAATAACCGTCGGCCGTATCGATTACGAGGTGACCGTCTTGCGCGCGTCCGATGGCGCGCAGTCCGGGCGGAACGCCTTCGGCGTCTCCCAGTTGCTCAACCATTTCGCCGCCCGGCGTAAGCAGGAATATCGTGCGTTCCACCGCGACGGCCACCAGGCTGCTGGCTTCGGTTGCACCGTGCAGCGCTGCCACCGGCTGTGCGAGCGGCTGGCGATCCATGTACAGCCGGTCTTCTATTTGTGTGATCGAATGGTTGCCCGTGTGATACGCCGTTTGAATTTCCGGAGGCGCGATTCCGTACCAGTTGAGCAGCAGATCGGAATCAACGAAACGCCGATCCAGATCGAGGTCTTCGGTGTGGTTCAGCATGACACCAGTCACCGCGAGCATGATCGCGAACAGCAATGCGCTCAGGCCGACATAGCGATGCCATACATAGAGTGAACGTAAATACTTCCGTGCGTTATGGCGCAACATGGTGATTGAGATATAGCGCCATGCGCGCCAGCCGGGTCAGCGCGTCAACGGACAGGGTCGCGCCGGAAATATTGTCGATCGGATGATCGAGCTCGCGATCATCTTGCAGTTGCGCGCCCTTGAACTGATCGGTGAAGAACTCGTGGCGAACTTCCCAGCCGCGGCTTTCGCGATAGATAAGTACCTTGATGCGCTCGATCTTTCCCTTGTCAATTACGATGCCGGTGGTTATGGGTTTCTCTTTGCCGATTTCTTCCAGAATCCACGCGCTGCGTTCATTGTTCATCCAGTACCGCACTCTTAGCTCATTCGTCGCATGTCCCAGGATGGTTTCGACATCTTTTTTGATGGCGCCGATCAGCCATATCACCTTCGGTGGCGGCACTTCGCCTGAGAACGTGGCTCGCAGGAAAGCGGCAGGATCCTGATAAACGTCATCGCTAATGGCGAACGTCGTGAGCACAAGACTCAGCGCCCCGATAGCACCTTGTGACAACAATGAGATTTGGCTGCGCACGCGAGTCAGCAGCTCGGCATCAGGATGGCACCACGACGCATTTCCATGATTGTCACCGCGGCAGGCCGTTTAGAACGCGTAGCCGATACCGACATTAAAGCTATCTCCATCAAGCGTGCTGCCGTCAGCCTGTTCGGTATCGCGTAACTCGTAATCGGCTTTCAGCACGACCTGCGGAATGGGCCAGTAATTCGCGCCGAAGGTAATGTTTTCCTCGGGCAGATCTTCAACCAGCTCGAACTCCGAATACCGCGCGAAGATTCCCACTCCGGGTGTTATCTTGAACGAGGGTTCGACGTAGTAACCGAAAGGCTGGTCGCGAGCCAGCGCGTCGGCTGCGTCGCCGCTGATATTCCAGCGGGCGTACAGGGCCCGAAGTGCAAACGGACCGGCGGCCCATTGAGCGTGGCCTTCGTACAGATAAGCACCGTTCACGCCGTCGCTGTCTTCCTGCGAGAAGTCGGTCTGGTACTGCACAGTCGTGGCAAGTTCAAGACCGGGGACGCCAGTATATTTCAGACGTCCGGTAACGGCCGGGTCATTGGCGAGCGCTTCGGCGGTAGACTGGCGGCCGTCACGAATATCAATCTCGTCCGCGTCCACCGCAAAGCCGGAAGTCACCGCGAAGTTGTAGCTGAGTCCTGTCGCACCGATCTGGCCGAGCAACTGGCCGCCGCCTTCGCGCCACGAAGTCGGAATAATTTCTGTCTCGACCTGGTTTCGCTCGACGCCATAGAAGGTATTGGGTTCGTGCGTTTCGTTCAGGATGCCAACGGGCATTAAGAAAAGACCACCCTGAGCGTGGGTCGTATCGGTCAGCGCAAAGTCAATGAACGCCTGCTCCAGCTCGACTTCGCCCGGATTCTCGTCCCCGCCGCCGGCAACGGCATGTTCAAGCTCAAGCTCCGAGTAGAAGTTGATTCTGTCTGTAAACTCGTAACCGAATAACAGGACAAAGCGGTGAAAATCGATTTCGCTGTCGTCACCGTTTAGGAAATTGTTGTAATGCAATTCTCCATATGAGCCGAAAGTCGCGCGATCCTGCTCAGGCTGCGAGCTTTCAACGGCATCCGCGGTCGCGTTGATCTGTTGTTGAAGGATATCGACCTTATCTTCCAGATGGCGGATTCGATCGCGCTCCGATTGCGCGAGCGCGTCGCCACTTCCGGCTAATGCGATGAGCGAGCTAGTCGCAAAGACAACGTGTTTATATTCCAAAGTGGCCCCCTGAAACTTGACCGAAAAATGTTGTAGCTCATGTTTGGTCGGGGACTATAGCATCCAATAATACAAATGCAAACTATTGTTGTTAAGAATAACGGCGCCGCAACTTTCCTAAGTAAGGACGATACGAAAGGACCTCTTCTCGATAATCTTAAGCGCCCACGCCAGCCAACAAGCCGTCGCCCCAAACTCGAAAGCTGCGACGAGCTGGATCGCCCCACCGTTACGGGTCTGCGGGTGGGATCGACTTAACTCTGCCCGATATTGACAGTCAGTACAGCGTGCGACCGCCGGATTAATCTTCTTTAGATGGGGTACGCCGGCTATTGAGGTCGATGATTCATCGACACCAAGATTGGCTGTCGCAGAATCGCGCGAAGCGTACCGCGGTCGAGTCCCTTGTGGTCGGGCACGACGAACTGTGCAAAGGGATGATCGCGGTGCGGGATACTAAATTAAAAGCGCGGGTTTCGATGCACGACAGCGGCGTTGCATAAACAAGTCCGGGGTGGCGGTGCCACCACCCCGGCCGTGCGGCTCAATCGTCCGTCTCAACCTCTTTCTTTAAATTGTCCAGACCCGCCTGATAAACGCCGGCCATCGTTTCGGTTGCAGTCTTGTCGTCGGCGCCCTTGGCGTCGAAGCTGCCCGTCCATGTTGCCTTGCTCTTGTTCGCGCCGGCCGCTTCGACCATCACGGTCGATTCGTAGTTTTTCACCGGCAGGACGCCCTTTAGAATCTTGTAGGTGAAGCTCATGCCGGCGTCGTCGTATTCCAGCAGCTCCTCGTTGATGGTACCGCCGTCGCCCAGGGTGAGCAGGCGCTGCGCGCCGGGCTGGTTGTTCTCGCCTTTGGTGATTTCGGTCTCGGCGACCGCCGGGTGCCATCCATCGAGGTCGTCGAAGTCATTGACCTCATCCCATACGTCCGCGGCGGGCGCTTTGATGGTGACGCTCTTGGTGACCTCAAGGGCCTGCGCGGCGTTGATCGAGGCGCCGTATGCCGCGGTCAAAATGATCAGGGTTGGAACGAGTTTTCTTGCCATGTCGATGCCTCCTTGGGCGTTTTTGTTGGAGTCGAAGCGAGCATGGCGTCCCGCGCATGCGAGTGCCTATGCCTGGGGCCGTATAGCCTGTGGCTGTCGCCGGGCGCACCAGAAATAATCCTGTCGCGGCGCGATGGCGTGCGTGGCGCGTTCAATTGTGGGCACCGTGGGACTTTGGTAAGGTAAGATATGCGATGGTGTCCCCGGCGGGGTGTTCAGTGAAACCCATGACTCGATACGTGTTTATCACCGGCGGCGTGGTGTCTTCACTCGGCAAGGG
>JACCYU010000275.1 GCA_013696315.1 Gammaproteobacteria bacterium
GCTCGTGTTCTATTTCTGGTACATGCTTACGAGGTCAGCAAAAGAGTACAGGGACGTGATCGCCGAGAAGTTCGACCCCTGAAGTTCTAAACCGTAGAACCGCAACGCGGCCGCGAAAGCGCGAAAGTGAATGACCGCAAAGATCAATAACGACGTTGACGAGGCGCATGCCGATGGATATCTGGAATATCGCTGAGTATCTGGCCTGGGGAATCTCCGCGTTACTCATTGTCTGGATGGTGGTCGACGCGATTCGCGTTGGCATGACGTATGACGAAGCGCTGCTGCAAAGCTCGCGCGAAGGCGCCGACGAGTTGCTGGAGCAAAGTTCCGAGAAGGTAGGCGCGTCATGAGTACGACTACTCCTGCAACGACTACCGTACACGGCGATCGGATCAATCTGCTGAAGGTTTTGGGCCCTGCGCATATCTGGGGCCTCGGCGTCGGCATCGTGCTCGTGGGTGAGTTCATGGGCTGGAACTTCGCCGTTGGCAAGGGCGGCGCGCTGGCCGCGCTGATCGCCTGCTGGGTCATCGGCTTGTTGTATACCTGCGTGGCCATGATCGATTCGGAGGTAACCTCCACAGTCGCCGCCGCGGGCGGACAGTACGCGCAGGCCAAGCACATCATCGGGCCGCTGATGGCGTTCAACGTCGCCCTGTACCTGGTGATGGCGTACACGATGCTGGAGGCGGGCAACGCGTTCATCGCCGCCGACCTACTTAGAACCGTGGCCGGGCAGTCCGGTCACGCGGATCTCAACATCACGCCGTTTATCCTGCTGGTCATCACCTCGCTGGCGTGGCTCAATTATCGCGGCGTGTTCATGACCCTGACCTTCAACTACATCATTACCGGTGTTGCGTTTCTGTCCATCCTGGTGCTGTACGTGTCGGTGGCGCCGTGGACGCCGGGCGAAGTGGTGAAGCACGACCAGCTGCTGACCGGCCTGCCCTACGGCTGGATCGGCGTGGTGGCGGCGTTGCAGTTTGGCATGTGGTATTACCTCGGCATCGAAGGCACGTGTCAGGCCGCCGAGGAATGCCGTTCGCCTGGACGCTCCATTCCGCTCGGCACCATCACCGGCATCGTCACCCTGATAATCGCCGCCTCTCTGACCTGGTACGTCGCCACCGGATTGATCCCGTGGGAATACCTGGGCCAGGCGTACACGCCGCTTTACGACGCCGCGACGATCACCGGGAGCAAGCTCCTGATGGTGGTGCTGTTCGTCGGCACCATGCTCTCGACCCTGGCCTCGGCCAACGGCTGCATCAACGACGCCTCGCGCGCGTGGTTCTCGATGGGACGTGACCGTTACATGCCGCAGTGGTTCGGCGCCGTGCATCCGCGCTATCGCACACCGTTTCGTTCCATCCTGTTCCTGATCCCGATCGCGTACGTGGCGGCCACGCAATTACCCGTGGACGGCGTGATTACGTTTTCCATCCTCGCGGGGCTGCTTGGCTACACATTCATGTCGTTCAACATCGTGCGCTTCCGGCAGTTGTGGCCGCTTGGCGTCATCAAACGCGCGTACATCCATCCCTTTCATCCGTTGCCGGCCGTGGTCCTGTTCATTCTGTGCATGGCGGTGTACTTCGCGACCTTTCTGGGCTATGCGGATTATCTGATCTCGATTCTGGTATTTTTTATCGTCGCGTCACTCTGGTTCTCCATGCACCGCTACAAATACGTGCGCCGTGGCGATCAGTTCACCATGTCCTGGCCGCGGCCGCGCGGATACTGAAATTACCGTGTTCCCGCTTCGCAAAGAGCTTGTCCTGAGCCAGTCGAACGGGGGGTCAATGGGATTTGTCGAAGGTTATGAAACGAATATTCAATAACCGCAGCGCGCAGCACACTCAGCCTTACAGCCATCGACATCCTGAAATGTCGGCACCTGTTTCATAACTTCGATGTTTGTTCCGCCGATGGGAATCTACACACTGCTGGTGACGTTTGTGGTCGTGCTGTTTGCCGCGCTGATCTGGCGTGAACAGGCGCGTCATCGCGAGACGGTTCGTCGCCAGCGCCGCGCCATGTGGGATCGCTGCCTGACGATGTTCGAGCAACCGTCGATAGCGCAGGACGATATCGATTTTCCAGTGCTCAAAGGTCTTTACGATGGTCGCCGGGTGACCCTGGAGCCGATCGCCGACCACGTCGGCTACCGCAAGCTGCCGCAATTGTGGTTGCGGGCCACCGTGTTTGCGAGACTGCCCGTGCAGGGCACGTTCGATTATCTGGCACGCCCGGAGAACATCGAGTTCTATTCCAGCGTCTGGTCGCTGCCAGTTAACGTTACCGTCCCACCGTCGTGGCCGCAGCACGCCATATTGCGAACGGACACGGCCGAGCGCATGCCGCCGCTTAACGTCGTATCGCGGCACATAAACATGTTCGACGACCCGAGACTCAAGGAACTCGTTATCACGCCGCGCGGTGTACGCACGGTTTTTCAGCTCGATCAGGGACAGCGCGCTCATTACGCCGTCATGCGGAGCCTGCGGTTCGACGGCCTGCAGGTGGCCCCCGATGGCCTCGAAATGCTGCTCGACCGGATGCTGGCGCTGATCGTCGACCTTGAACGAGCCGACCTCAAACAGATCGCGGCGGCTTAATGCGCCGGGCGTCGCTCAGTTCGCGGGTGCGGGGATGCGCGTGAACAACGCATCGGGCAACAACGGGGACGGCTCCACGCATCATCCTTATATGGTGGCCCTGGTGGCGATTCTGTTACCAGGCTACGGACAGGTGCTCAACCGCCAGCCGGCCCGCGGTCTGCGATTCGCGTTTTTTACACTTCTGCTCGGCTGGATTACTTTTCAGTTAACCACACAGGAGCATTCGCTGCTCGGACGGTACGCAGGCGGACTGTTCATCTATTCGCTCTCCGTGCTAGACGCCTACAAATGGGCGCGCGTGCGGCGGGCGGAATTTCATTTTCGGCATTCATCTGAAGTGATTCCGAGCTCATTGCCGAAGTGATCGCGGAACGAATAGCAGGTCGCTTAACTCACCGCTGCAACGGTTGATCCGCACCGCCACGGCTTTCACGTCCACGCGATTGTCGTAGCCGACGGTCTTGCTTAAGGTGATGCCGCTGATGGTGGTATCGATGCGGGTCAACCAATTCAGATCGTCATAGTCGAATGTTTCGGTCACCAAGCGCGCGCTGGGTCCACCTGATCCACGCGCTGCTCCAGATTGCCAACTCGACGCGCCAGTAGATCAGGCTTGGATCATTGGCCCTCTGCACCTGCCGCAGATAGCCTTGCGCGTTGTAGAGGTTGCGCACCGCGTAGTTGTTGGCGGGAGAGGTGATAACGTCCACGCGGCTGGCCAGACCATAGTTCCGCGCGGTGACGCGGGCCATCGCCAGCCGATTACAGCTAAACGCCTGATATAATCGCGGCACCACGTATCGAGGACTACTTCAATGCGACAAGTCATCATCTACAAAGGCCAGGATGACTGCTGGATTGCGGAATGCGCAAGCCTACCGGGTTGTATTTCTCAAGGACACACCAAAGAAGAAGCGGTCAACAACATCAAAGAGGCCATTGAAGGCTATATTTCCGCGCTGCAAGAAGATGGTCTGGCAGTCCCCGAAGAGCGCTTTGAAACACTGCTTGTCGCCGTGTGAGCGCGCTGCCTCGCGTCTCCGGCCGTCAGTATACGGGGCATCGCTGGGCAAGATTGGCTGCTACAGAAAACGCCAGCACGGCAGTCACATCATCCTGCGCCGCGATCATCCCTTCGCACAGCTCGTCGTGCCCGACCACAAGGAACTTGACCGCGGTACGCTCCGGGCGATCCTGCGACAGGCGAATCTTGGCGTCGATGATTTCATCAAGCTCTTATAGTCGGCCTGCCTCTATCACAGGGGTTTAGTCCGCTGTTACTCTTAAGCCCGTGACGATGGGTCGTTCCAGGTCGTCGCAGTCTTCAAGTTTGGGGGCGACGACTTGTTGGCTCGCGTGGGCGCTCAAGATTATCGAGAAGAGGTATTTGCCTTTGGGCGTTTCGCTGTCGACGCGGGCGTAGTGGGCATCGCTGCGGCAGCCGTAGGGATTGGGCGATTGGTCGAAGGCGACGTACAGACGATCGCTCTTGCCATCGCCGTCGATGAAGTATTCGGTAATCGTTTGACTGTCCTGCCAGCCGGCAGCCGGAGACAAATTCGACAGCGCCAACAGCGCCATCGCTATCAGCCATTTTTTGTTCATATGTGCTCCCCTGTTTTGGTTGGTACGTTATAGATTCTTTCCGCCTGCTACCCTGATTTGTAGGCTGGGTTAGCGCAGCGTAACCCAGCATTACCAGCCACGAGTCACTGGGATTCGCAGACTCATCCCAGCCTACACCGGCTGCGGCAGCCATCGGGGTTGGGGGATTGGTCGAAAGCGACGTACAGCCGATCGCTCGTGTTATCGCCGTCAATGAAGTATTCGGTAATCGTTTTACTGTCCTGCCAACCGGCGGCGAACGATAAACTTGATAGCGCCAACAGCCCCATTCCTATCAGCCATTGCTTTTTCATGTGTACTCCCTTCGGTGGTTGACTACGTTATAGAGATTCTTGGTACTTTCTCTTCAAAGCTCGTCGTATCAGGTGTTCGTGGCAGGTCCCCGATTTCCGCCAATTTCCGTCCGATTCTTCCGCATGGTCTGTTCCCGATTCTCCTCGCGAGGGCTACTTCCCGCCCTGCCGTTCTAAAACGATATCTCCTATTGAGACTTGCATAATAAGTTAACGATTCAAAGCGACAATTCGGCTTGTTGGCAGAAGGCTCGTATCAAGGTCGAGCGGCGCTGCATGGAGGCGAGCCGTCGCCGGGCGAAGTGGGTAAGCTGT
>JACCYU010000276.1 GCA_013696315.1 Gammaproteobacteria bacterium
TCGTTCCGCCAAAACGCCGGCCCGTTGTTTTTCGAACTGGCGGATCTGCTGCTGCGGCGCGCCAGCACAACGCATAGTGCGGGACCTAAGCAAGCGTATCTGCTCGAGGCGCGCGCGACGGTAGAACAACTCAAGACCGCGGAATTGCAGGACTACTTCCAGGACGAGTGCGTGGCGGATCTGCAAGCGCGGACGACCGGCTTCGATCGCCTGTCCGCGCACACGGTAGCGGTCTACCCGATCCTGCTCAAGAACCGGACCGAGCTGTTACTGAGTTTACCCCAAGGCATGCAGCAGGTGATCGTGCCGATCGGTCGCCGTAAGCTTACGCAAGAGATCAGAGCGTTTCGCAGTCTGCTCGAAAAGCGCACCACGCGCGAATACCTGCCGCACGCGCAGCAGCTATATCGCTGGCTGGTGCAGCCGATCGAAGGGGAGCTTGAGGCGCTTGCAGTCGATACCCTGGTGTACGTGCCCGATGGCCCGTTGCGCACGATACCCATGGGCGCGCTGCACGACGGCGAGAGATTCCTCGTCGAAAACTATGCACTCGCGACCACGCCGGGGCTTACCTTGACCGATCCTCAACCGATCGAGCGGGACAACGTGCGGGTGCTGGTCGGCGGTCTGACGGAGTCGGTGCAGGGTTTTCCCGCGCTTGACTACGTATCGCTGGAGTTGCGATCCATTCAGCGGCTTTACGCCAGCACGCAACTGAAGAACGAGCAGTTCCTATTGCCTAACGTAGAGAAAGAACTGACCGAGGCGCCCTACTCTATCGTACATATCGCCTCGCACGGGCAATTCTCGAGCCGCGCCGACCAGTCTTTCCTGCTGACCTTCGATGACAAGCTGACCATGGACCGCCTCGAGCAGTTCATGCGGTTGGGGCGGTATGGCGCGGATCCCGTGGAATTACTTACCTTGAGCGCCTGCCAGACCGCCGCCGGAGACGATCGCGCCGCGTTGGGTCTGGCGGGTGTCGCTGTCAAGGCCGGCGCGCGCAGTGCGCTGGCCACATTGTGGCTGGTTAACGACCAGGCGGCGGCCTTGCTAGTATCCGACTTCTATCAGCAGTTGCAACAACCGGACATATCCAAGGCCGAGGCGCTGCAGCGAGCGCAAGTCCGCTTACTATCGGATCAACGTTACGAGCACCCTGGCTACTGGGCGGCGTTCCTGATGATCGGCAACTGGTTATAGTCCGCGGGCACGGATGCTCATGGCCAAATGGACACGTGCCCTGCGCTCGCCCCTGGTGATGTATCTCGCGCTGGGTAACCTAGTGTTCGTCTGTGTGTTCGCTTTGCGGGCGGCTGGAAACCTGGAGTTTATGGAACTCGCCACCTACGATCTTTACCTGCGGTTGCGACCCGGCGTCTCGGGGCCCGACCGGCGTATCGTCCTGATAGGAGCGACGGAGGCCGATCTGCGAACCTATGGCTGGCCGCTGTCGGACGCCGTGCTCGCAGAGCTGTTGCGGCGGCTGACCGCGCACCGGCCACAGGCCATCGGCGTGGATATCTATCGAGATCTACCCGTACCGCCGGGGCATACACGTCTCGAAGCTTTGCTGACACGCAACCGCCACATCTTCTTCGTAATGAAGTTTGGCGATGAGGGTGGCGGCCGCGTGCCGCCGCCGCCCGCGCTGGCGGACACCGATCGGGTCGGATTTGCGGACGTGGTGACCGATTCCGGCGGCGTCGTGCGTCGTGGACTGCTGTTTCTGGATGACGGCTCTACGGTGGCATACTCGTTGTCGTTGCGCCTGGCGTTGCATTATCTGGCAGCATACGGCATCGCGCCTGGCCCGGCGCCGAATAATCCACAGCACATACGGCTTGGCGAAACCATCTTGCCGCCATTCGAGCGCAACGACGGCGGCTACGTCGACGCAGATGCGCGGGGGTACCAGATACTGCGCGATTACGCGGGCGCTCCGCGCTCCGGTTTCCGCCGCTATGCGCTCGCGGATGTCTTGATGGGCCGGATCGAGCCGCAGGCAATAAAGAACAAGATCGTCATCGTCGGTGTGGCGGCGCAAAGCGTCAAGGACTACTTCTATACCCCATACAGTGGCGGCTTAGACTCAGACCAGCGCATGTTCGGGATCAACCTGCACGCGCACGCGGTCAGCCAATTGCTGCGCGCCGGGCTGGACGCAGCGCCTTCCATCGCCACGCCAAGCGAGCGGACGGAGGTCGCGTGGACATGGTTATGGACCCTGCTCGGTGGGCTGATCGGGCTACGGATACGCTCGGTGAGATGGTTCTCCGCGTCGGTTGTCGCCGGCTTGGCCGCGCTTGCGCTCATCGGCTACTTGACGTTCCTGCAACGCTGGTGGATACCGTCGGTCGCACCGGGGTTAGGCTGGCTGCTCAGCGCGGGCCTCGTCACATCGTATGTGTCCAATCTAGAGAAGGAGCAGCGGGCGATGCTGATGCAGCTCTTCTCCCGGTATATGTCCAACAGCGTGGCCGAATCCCTGTGGCGACAACGCGAGGAATTTTTGGAGGGCGGTCGACCGCTTCCGCAACGCCTGACGGCAACCGTGTTATTTTCCGACCTTCGCGGCTTTACCACCGTATCCGAGCGGCTGGACCCGCGCGCGCTAATGGATTGGCTTAACGCTTACATGGAGGCCATGGCGAAGATTGTGATGGTTCATGACGGCATCGTGGATAAATTCATCGGCGATGCAATCATGGCAGTGTTCGGCGTCCCGCTGGCGCGGCACACGGATACTGAAATCCAGCAGGACGCCGTGCATGCCGTGGATTGCGCGGTGACCATGGAAAGAGAACTCACCCGGCTCAATACGGAATGGCAGTCACAGGGTCTGCCCACCATCGGGATGCGCATCGGTATTTTTACGGGTCCTCTGGTGGTCGGCAGCCTGGGGAGCTCGGATCGTATGGAGTACACCGCCATCGGCGATACCGTCAATATCGCTTCGCGCCTCGAAAGTCTGGACAAAGATTCCGCCGATCCGCGCTCAGCCGATAGCCTTTGTCGCATCTTGATCGGTGAAACCACGATGAAGTATCTGGGAGGCAAATACGAGACCGCGCAAGTCGGCGCCGTGCGTTTAAAGGGCAGGCTGGCGGCCACTGCGGTGTACCGCGTGTGGGCGCCGCGAGCCTCTTACACCAAGTTTCCGGCAACGGAGAGCGCCACATGAACCGATCATCACCGATCTGACCCAACCTCTCCAGAACTATCGCTACGCCTCGATCGCGCTCCTATGCGAGTGACACGCCACACGAATGCTTCGGCCGTGTGAAGTACTTCATAGCGGCTGGCGCGAGCCTCGAGCAATATTGGCTCCGTGAGGACAGTAAATCGCTAACACGGACGCTAAAGTAAGCGCATGGAGCCGCACAGAACTGTTCATCACACGATGTAAGTTAAGCCCTTCGCCGATGAGGACAGGAAATGAAAGTCTTGCGCTGGTATCTCGTGAGGTGCGTTATTAATATTTCCATGCTCCATAACTCGGTCGCTATCGCCGACCCAGCGTTCGATCTCGCTGACCTGGAGAACTGGCTTCGCGAGACAGATGCGATCGGCCTGTTCACGAAGCTCTCGTTAAAGACGCAAGTGGATAAACTGATCGATGACTTTCGCGGCTTCCACAGCGGCGAGGACAGCGTGGATATCGAATCCCTGCGCCAGCGCTATCAGGCACTACTGAGTGAGACGCTGGGCCTGGTAGAAATCGATGATCCCGAATTATATAAGGACATCTCTCGCGCCCGCGGCGCGCTTTGGACGGTGCTGGCCGATGAGTTGAAGTTCGCCAGTCTGTAGATCAACGCACCTTATTGAGACTTGCATAATAAGTGATCGATTCAAAGCGACAATTCGGCTTGTTGCCAGAAGGCTCGTATCGAGGTCGAGCGGCGCTGCATGGAGGCGAGCCGTCGCCGGGCGAAGTGGGTAAGCTGTGCGAAGTCCGCGGCACAGAAGTTCGCGACCTCATGCGTTTTCAGGTGGGCCCAGACATATTCAACCGGATT
>JACCYU010000277.1 GCA_013696315.1 Gammaproteobacteria bacterium
GTCGCGCGGTTAGTTCCTTAAACACCTCAAAATCGACATCGATAGCAACCATAACTATTTCTCCTTGTTATAAAGAGTAGGAATAGTAGCATAAATAGTTGAGGATACCTCTGTTTATGATGCTCAACTCTTGATGACCGGCAGCGTCAGCGCGAAGGCATCGGCGTGATGAAAATCGGGTTTACCGCGCGCGTGTTTCAAAGCCCAGTATGAGAGCGCGCCGCTTTCGTCTTCGATCACCGCGGAGAGGCCGTTTAACAACGGCGTATGCGGCGTGATCAGGGGCAGATTGTTCAGTGCGAGTGTGGTATTCAGCACCAAAGTATCGTCTGTCTGTCTTGATTGAATAAGAGGCGCTGGTTGCGTCGCATCGGAGGTATGGAGTCGCGATAGCCACAAAACGCATACGCGGCCCATGCACCCGACGGCGACACGTTGAATTCGTAATATGCTGATTGTCCTTGCGGACCAACGAACACCTCGAAACAGGTGTGCGTCCATAAGCGATCGGTAGGTAGCGGCCGGGCAGGCGACGGAATACGCAATCGCCTGAGATCGCCTTGCAGCAGAAAACCAACCGCCAGTGCACCGCCCCGCGCGCTTTGCAGGCGCGCGGTCACGTCCTGAACCACGCGGCAAGGCGCGGACGGATGACACGTGAGCACGGCGGAGTAGAAGGGCTCGGCAGACACGATTGCGCGCCTCTTCGCCCGCAGACTATTCGACCAGCGTCCGTAACACGCGGCACGGGTTGCCGGCGGCCAGCACGGCTTCCGGGATGTCCCGCGTCACCACGCTGCCGGCGCCGATAACGGACCCGTCGCCGATGCGCACACCGGGACAGATGATCGCGCCGCCGCCGATCCACACGTCGCGTCCGATCTTGACGGGTTTTGCGAATTCCAGTCCGGCGCGCCGCTGCATCGGGTCCAGCGGGTGCATCGCGGTGTAAACCTGCACGGCCGGACCGAACAGCGTATAGCTGTCGATGGTCACCGGCATCACGTCCAGCACCACGCAGTTGAAGCTGAAAAACACTTTCTCGCCAACGTGGATGTTCGTTCCGTAGTCGCAGAAAAATGGCGGTTGTATCCAGATGTTGGTTTCTGTGCAAAACAAATCGCGGATAATCGCTGCACGTCTGTCCTGCTCCACTTCACGCGTTTCGTTAAACGTCTGCAAGAGATCACGCGCATGCCGGCGCTCAGCGCAGAGCAGATGATCGAGCGGATCGTAAAGTTCACCGGCGAGCATTCTTTCTTTTTCAGTTTTCATGGTCGCGCGCAAGAAAAAGGAGGCTCTGAACAACCTGTCATTTCGAGCCAAGCGAGAAGTCCGCCTTTGCCGTCCCGAACACCGGGAGGGATCTTGGCGAAGATCTCTCCCGTTGGTCGAGACAAGGTTTTCTCCCTACGGTCGAAATGACAAGGGAGAATTGATCAGGGGTTACATAACAGGCTCGAGGATACAGGCTGCTCAGCCCGGCGCAGGCTGTCCTTCGCGATCTTCATCGGTTAGTCGCATGTCGTACACCCGCGCGATGGCCGCAATATCCTCGTCTCCGAGCCCGGCCTGGTTTGCGCGCGCACATAGCGCCTGCACGGCCGTCGCCAGCGGCGCCGGCATATTGACGCTGTCGGTGGTCTTCAACAGATACGCAAAGTCTTTCTGTACCAGATCGATCGGGAAGTTCGGCGCAAAGTTGCGCGCGGCCATCAGGCCGCCGGCGCGCATCATCGCCGGGCTGGCGATCGGCAGCGCGGCCAGGATTTCCAGCGCCTTCTCCGGATCGACGCCGGCTTTGCCCAGCATGGTCAGCGCCTCCGCGATAGCCGCCGTCTGGATACCCAGAATTGCATTGACCGCGAGTTTCATGAGCATGCCGTTGCCCGCCGCACCGACATGATGAATCGCGCTGCTCATGGTGGCCAGCACCTCGCGCGCCCGTTCGAGTGCGCGCGCCTCGCCGCCCACCAGATGAATCAGTTGATGCGCTTCGGCCTGCGGCCGCGTACCGGCCACCGGCGCATCGAGAAACGCCACATCGCGGCGAGTCATTTCCCCGGCAAGCGTCCGGGCCCATGCGGGTGTGAGCGTGCTCGATTCGATCGCGACAGCGCCGGCGCGCAAGCCATGAATCGCGCCGCGCTTGTCATCCAGCCACACGGAGCGCGAGGCGTGTTCGTCCGTCACCATGCTGATGACGATATCCGCCTGGGCAGCGGCCTCGCGCGGGGAGTCGGCGCGCGCGGCGCCTTTTGCCTCCAGTGGCCGCGCACGCTCCGGATTGCGGTTGTAGACCGTCAATGGAAAGCCTGCGGCTAGCAGCGCGGCGGCCATACGCGAGCCCATCGCGCCCAGCCCGATAAAAGCGACAGGTGTCATGTGTTCTCCTTATGTTTTATAGGGTCGATCGTTCGTGAGCGTACGAGGCGGTTTGTTTCAATAAACATGCCCACCACAGCCGGGCTTGATTGGTAAGAGCCGTTGCCGCAGGCGGAGGGTTCTCCCATCTCCGCATCAACGGATAGGGTTCGGCGGCATCAACTGCGCCGCGATCAGGTGTGGCGGCAGTTCGCACATCGATTGCGACCACGGCGCCAGGGTAGCGGGAGGTTGAACACGAACAGTCCGATGAATGCGATCGTCCAGCTTTTTGTCTAGTCTCGGGCGCACCAAGGCCAATTTTATGCGTATCGTGTTTTGCTAAACGGAAGAGGCGGTCGCCGTTGCGCGGTGTAGTTTAATTCACCGCCGTGCCTCTGCGGTGAGGCAGGGCCAATGGCCGATATGCGTTATGCGCAATCCGGCCACGACGCCGGCGTTTTAGCCTGCGTGGATTGCGTGCTCACGGGAGCCACTGCAAAGCTATGCAGGGACGGTCGCCGCTAGCGCAGTTACTCTCAAGCTTTTGCGATTTGAACCAGATTATCTGCCTGCGAGCCCGCTCTGCCTAAATTACAATGTACCGACGAAGTTGTTGCATTGACTGCCGAGCCACCGCGATTCAGGCTCAACCAGTAACCCAGACTGGCCGCGGCTAATCCTTCCAGCACGTCCTCGCTGACTTCAGCTTTGCCTTCGAATGCGCCACGATCGTTGAACACCCGGACGTAGTCACCCGTCCTGATGTTGCGAGTTGCAGCATCCCTTGTGTGAATGACAACAATCTGTTCGCCTTGACGGCGCTGTTGCACGGGCTCATTTGCGTATTGCGAATTCAGGAACGCATGTGGCTTGGGAGAAATCAGGCTGATGGGGTAACGTTTGGCGAGTGTTTTATCTGTCGTCTCGGTTGGCGGAATATAGTCCGGTACGGGATCGACCGGATCACCGGGTTGCATTTCCTCATAGCCCGAGCGCCACACGGGTACAACAAAGTTTCCATTCGCCGCGGCGCTGGCCTTGAACTCGCATTTTCCCGAGGGTGTTTTGAAGTTACCTTCAGCGTGCGGCGCCCGTTGGTCAGGCTCACCGACATTGAGCCGCATCCAACCCACCTCTTTGAGCTTCTCTAACGTGATGCCCCGCATCGCCGGAGAATCCCAGTCGTAAGCCTGCGAGAGCCATTCGTCATCCGTCAAACCCCAATACTCGTCATCAAAGCCCATGGTCTTCGCGAGACGGCGGAACATGTCGATGTTAGGTACGCATTCACCAGGCGCTTCGATGGCCGGCTGGTTGAGCATTACGTACAGATGGCCCCACGTCACCTGCAGGTCATATTGCTCGGCCTGCAAGGCTGCCGGAAGGATGATATCGGCATAACGCGCGGTGTCCGTGATGAAGAGCTCGCTCACCACCGTGAATAGATCCTCGCGCTGGAGGCCTTCGATGAGCTTGTTTGCGTTCTGCTGCTGAGAAACCGGGTTGGAGTTATAGATGAACACGGACTTGATGGGAGGATCGAGTTTCATCTCACCGTTAAGCGCCGTGCCCATGTCGAGCTCATTGACGACGCGCGTGCCCGGCTTTATCCAGTCAGGCCGCTGTATAAAGCCGAAATTGAAAGGGAACTCCCAGATGGGCATCTCCACGGCGCCGCCGCCGACATGACGCCAGGCGCCGACGATTGCCGGCAATGAGCTTACAAGGCGGACTGCGTCACCGCCGCCCGGGCTGCGCTCAAGAGCTACACCTTCGCGGATGGCCGAAGGCTGGGTCGTGGCATATTCGCGCGCCAGCCTGCGAATATCTTCCGCTCGAACACCTGTGAGCTCGGCGACCTTTTCCGGAGGATATTGCGCGGCACGCGCCTTTAATTCATCGAAGCCGAGCGTGTACTTCTGCACATAGTCGTGATCCACCAGATCTTCGTCGATGATCACGTTCATCATGCCCAGCGCCAGAGCGCCATCGGTCCCGGGTCTTATCTGGATGTGCCAGTCAGCCTGCTTGGCCGTGCGTGTGCGTATCGGGTCGATCACCACCACCTTGGCGCCTTTCTTTCTCGCCGCAAGGATGAACGGCCAGGCGTGCAGGTTGGTGCTCATCATATTCATCGCCCAGACGATGATGTATTTCGAAAAGGCTAGACTTTCCACATCGAGCCCGCCGGTCGGGCCCACGGTCATTATCCAGCCGGTGGAGGAACCCGACTCGCAGTAAGTCTTTTCTCCTATGGTGGCGCCAAGCCGGTTAAAAAAAGCATCGCCGGCGGTCAATCCGTTCAAGGTGCCCTGATTGCCCAGGTAAGCGTGCGGCATGATGGCTTGCGAGCCGTATTCGTCGATGATTGCTGTCCAGCGCTTCTTGATCTCGGCCAGCGCGGCGTCATAAGAAATCTGCTCGAATTGCCCACTGCCTTTCGGCCCGATCCGCTTCAGGGGATGCAGCAGGCGATCGGGGTTGTAGTGATGCTCGGCATAATCCTTGAGCTTCACGCAAAGCCCGCCGCGGGTCATCGGATGATCCGGGTCGCCGGTCACCTCCACCAGCCTGCCGTCCTCCACGTGATACAGAAACGCGCAGGTGTCGGGACAGTCCTGCGGACACGCCCCGCGTACGATCCGGGTTTCACTGATATGCGCAGACATGCAGTCCTCCTGAGGATTATCGGAATTTGCCACGACATTGAGGCTATGAGTGGGGCCACAATGGGCGCTGGTCACCGCTTCGCACTGTCGCGAAACGCTACCGAGAGTATAGGCGATGAGTCCCGACTTGACAGGCCGGCGGCCGTGATTGCGAGGTGCCCGTGGGCACAGAAGCAACGCAGTACTGCAGAAAGCCGGGGGGCGATGCTGGTCGCGTTCGCCGTTACCTGCTCTTTGCCGCGGCTACTCGATCTGAGATTCCGTCGGCAGATGGCTCCATCGCGTCGATAGGCGTCACCGCGGGCTGGTTCCGAGTTGCGCGGCACAGGGCGCCACTACCCTGCAATGTATTCCTGTAGCTGATCGATCATGACCTGCTGCTCTTCGATGATGGCTTTGACCAGATCGCCGATAGAGAGCAGGCCGACAACGCGCTTGTCTTTCACGACCGGCAGATGGCGGACCCTTTTGGTGGTCATCAGCGCCATGCACTCCCCGATCGGACGGTCGGGACCGACGTACAGGACTCTTCTGGTCATCACGTCGGTCACCGGCGTCTGGCGCGATGATCTGCCTTCGAGGATGATTTTGCGCGCATAGTCTCGCTCCGTAATAATCCCGCGCAACGACTCGCCCTCCATCACGAGCAGCGCGCCGATACTTTTCTCCGACATTAGCTTGACCGCGTCGAACACCGTGGCGTCCGGATGGACGAACCAGATGTCGCGGCCTTTCGCATTCAGAATATCGTCAACAAATTTCATGGGTACTTAATCTCCTCGGCACCGCCAGTATCAGCTTGCATAGCCCGTGTCGCCCAGGGCAAGTTTAACCGCCGCCGCACGACGATGCATTGAGGAAAGCAGGCCTTGGCGTGTTTTTGTATGTGCAGTACGCTTGATGGGCGGCGTATGTATCGGGGCGTGGAACAGAGACTCCGCAAGTTGCCGGGTCCGACAGCGGCGGGCAGCTCAGTCCGTGCCCGCAGCGTAACTCAGGCGGTCATTCACGATGCTGGCGGCGGACGTGTAAGGATGCGCGTCATGCCGGACTGGCGACAGCAGATGGACGACGGCATGGCCGCGGACTTTGAGATAGTCGGCAATGAGCGCGCGATGACACCGCCACCAGACGGCTTCCGCGCACATCAGCGCGGTGCGCTGATGGCCGGCCAGCGCGATCACGCGGTCCGCGCCCTGGCGGAAAGCGTCGGTGTTCATGTAATCGGCATAGCCGCGAAAAGATGCATTGCGCCACGCGGTGTGCGGCGAGTCCGGCCGCGGTCGGCGTCGGCCGCCCAGTTCAGGAAGGGCGAGATAGTCTATGCCAGCAAGCTCGAGCGATTCGCTGAAATTCGGCTGGCTGAATTGCGGATTGCGGCGGGAACCCGGAAATCGGCGCACATCGGCAACCATTTCGATCGACGCACTTTCCAACAGCACGATTAATTCGCCCATAGAACGGGTTGAATGACCCACCGTCCATACCGGCGGATGGACACTTGACTGATCGGCCGTAAGCGCTCCTCATGTGCCATTTTCCGATTCGATAAAACCAGCTGGCAGCTATATAGAAAACGGTACCACGGATGAGACCTGCAATGAAGGCGGGATACCGCTGGCCGCGAACCCGTCCCGCGCCCTTAAGCTGCGAAACGGGCAGCGTTCAGTCGAAGAACGTCGTCCACTGACCGTTTATGACTCTGTCCCCGGAGTCGGTGAAATCGCCGTCGCCGTTGGCGTCAATGGAAATGCGGGCAGTACCGCCGCCGGTTGCCTGGTCTAGGTTAGGGGCGGGAAATAAGTATGCGTACCGCACGGATCGAGGTTAGCCTGATGCGACAACCAATCCACCGATCGGTCGGGAATTTTCGATTATCGGTATGAACGCATTGTCGATTATCGGTATGAAACTTGGCCGTTCATCGTTGGAGAACTTCGTATGAGCGAACGCATGGCGACTCTGTTCCGCACCCTCACATCCGGCGTGTACGTGATCGGCGCCGCGCACAAAGGCAAGACCAGCGCCTTCACGGCGGCATGGGTGATGCAGTTGTCGTTTAAGCCGCCGATGTTGGGGTTCAGCGTCAACCCGGATAATTTTTCTTACTCTCTGATCAAGGCGGGCAAGGTGTTTTCGGTGAACGTGCTGGAGCAGGGGAGTATGGATATGGCGCGTCTTCTCGGCACGCACAGCACCCGGGATATGGACAAGCTGGAGGCAATCAGGTGGCGGCCCCGAACCACCGGCGCGCCGGTGCTGGAGGACGCGCTGGCGTATTTCGACTGTAGGCTTCGGTTCACACGCCGCACGGGCGACCACGTGTTGATCACAGGCGAAGTGATCGACGGCACCATTCTCAAACCGCGCGCCACACCGATGACGTATGCACAAACCGGCGACCTCGACGGCGCAAGCGATCTCTATCCGGCGCGCTTCCGCGCCGGATAGTACTGATTCGGGCGGGTTAAAACACTCGGAACTGTCGTGCCGGTTACGGCAACGCCGATGCCGCCATCAACAGCAGCGATCGCCCGGGAATATCGATCTCTTCGCCGCTGCTATGGCCGGTCTCCTGCGCCGCGTTCGCGCCATCCTGCGTGTCCAGCAGCCGACGCCAGCCCGTAGAATCGCCGTTCGACGGCAGACTGAAGGTGACCGTGTCGTGATACGAATTGAATATGATCAACAGCGTGCGTTCGCCCTCGTTGCGCTCGAACGCCGGGTCCTGGATTTCGCTGCCGTCCAGCAGTAAACCGATGCAGCGCACCCCCGCGTCCTGCCACTGCTCGTCCGTCTGCTCGTCGCCCGATGGATTGATCCAGCGGATGACCATGCCGTCGCGATAGCTGGCCCGATGCAGCAGCGGCTGTGTGCGGCGCAGCTTGATTGCACGGCGCACGAATTCGGTGAGCGCCTGGTCATCATCGTCGATGTCGGCCCACTTCATCCAGCTTGTTTCGTTGTCCTGACAGTAGACGTTGTTATTGCCGTCCTGGGTCTGGCCGAACTCGTCGCCGGCCAGCAGCATCGGCGTGCCGTGGGAAAGAAACAAGGTGGCGAGAAAATTGCGCTTCTGCCGCGTGCGCAATGCGTTGATCTCGGCATCGTCAGTCGGCCCCTCGGCGCCGCAGTTCCAGCTTTGATTATCGTCGCTACCGTCCTGATTATTTTCGCCATTGGCTTCGTTATGTTTTTCGTTATACGACACCAGGTCGTTCAAGGTGAAGCCATCGTGCGCGGTAATGAAATTGACGCTGGACCATGGACGCCGGCCGAATTTGTCGTACATGTCGCCGGAGCCTGTGACTCTCGTCGCGAATTCCGGGATCAGCCCCTCGTCGCCTTTCCAGTACGCGCGCACCGTGTCGCGATACTTGCCGTTCCATTCGGCCCAGCCTGGCGGAAAGCGGCCGACCTGATAGCCGCCGGGGCCGATATCCCAGGGCTCGCCGACCAGTTTGACATGCGCCAGCACCGGGTCCTGGCCCACCGCGTCGAAGAAACCCCCGCGCGGGTTGAAACCGTCCTTCTCGCGCCCGAGGATGGTGCCGAGATCGAAGCGGAAACCATCCACGTGCATCTCTAAAACCCAGTAGCGCAAGCTGTCCATCACCATCTGCAACACCCGCGGATGACTGGTGTTGACGGTGTTGCCGGTGCCGGTGTCGTTGATGTAATAGCGTCGCTGATCGGCCAGGGTGCGGTAATAGGAAAAATTATCGATGCCCTTGAAGCTTAAAGTTGGTCCCAGTTCGTTGCCTTCCGCGGTGTGGTTGTAGACAACGTCCAGAATCACCTCGATGCCCGCGTCGTGAAAGCGCCGAACCATATGCTTGAACGAGGCCACGCCTTCCGGTCCAAGGTAGCGCTGCTCCGGCGCGAAGAAGGCAATGGTGTTGTACCCCCAGTAATTCTTGAGCCCTTTGTCTACCAGATGCTGATCCTGCACGAAGGCGTGGATCGGCAACAGCTCCACCGAGGTAATGCCAAGACTCTTGATGTAATCCACCACCGCCTGCTGGCCAAGCCCCTTGAAGTTGCCTCTGAGTTCCGGCGGCACGGCAGGGTGCAGCATGGTATAGCCGCGTACGTGGGTTTCGTAGAAAATTGTCCTGGCCCATGGCACGTGCGGGCGTACGTCGCCCGTCCAGTCGAAATACGGGTCAATCACCTGACACTTGGGCATGCCCGGGGCGCTGTCGCGTTCGTCGAACGAGAGATCCTTGTCCGGCGAGTCAAGCTGGTAGGCAAAATGCGCCTCCGACCATTGCAGTTCGCCCACCAGGGTCTTGGCGTAAGGGTCCAGCAGCAGCTTGTTCGGGTTGAATCGATGGCCGTTTTCGGGATCGTAAGGACCGTGTACGCGGTAGCCGTACAAGGTGCCCGGGCCGACTTCCGGCAGATAGCCGTGCCAGATCTCGTTGGTATATTCCGGCAACACGATGCGCTCGACCTCGTGATGTCCGGTCGGATGGAAAAGACACAGCTCCACTTTTTCGGCGTGCGCGGAAAAAATAGCGAAGTTGGTGCCTTCACCGTCCCAGGTTGCACCCATCGGCGCGGGCAGGCCACCGAGCACGCGGCGCGCGCTGTTACTTTCAGTCATCGTCTTCAGGTCCTTAAGGATTAATTCGTGAGGAGAAAATTATTCGGATTGTTGTCTGCGCTGAAGGTGATCTTACCCTGCGATTCAGGACAAGATGAGTGAGCAACTATCGTGCCCCAGCTTACTGAGCCTTGAATAATGGGTAAACTTTTTTGGTGTGCATTGGTCCGATCCTTTAGGCGCAACACGAGAGGGGTCGATGAACAAGGTTACCAAGCAGCAAGCACTGGAGCGCCGCCGCCTGCAGG
>JACCYU010000278.1 GCA_013696315.1 Gammaproteobacteria bacterium
CCGGTGAGGTCAGTCGAATCCACTTCTGTGTTGAGCTTGACCTGATAATCTTCGAGCGGACCTGACACCGTCAGTTTGCCGGACTGACTCGCCACCCGCGGTTCGGCTTCGGGCCACTGCAATTCACGCCAATTCAGCGCGAGGTCGATGTTCTGTCCCGCCCGTGTTGCCCGTCCTTCGATACGGCCGTCTTCGCCAACGCCGACATTCAGTCGGGCGCGGAGGTTCTCCGGCGTGCCGCGCACCACCATGTCACCATCGGGACTTGCGATCATCGTCTCGCCCGCGAGTGGCCAGCGCAGGTGCCGCCATTGCGCTTGCAGGTCCAGTTCAGGCTGCGCGCCCTTCAGCACGGCGCGGCCTTGCGCGCTTAGCCGCTGGTCGTTTAAGGCCGCCGCGAACTGCTCGATGGTCAGTATCTGATGCTTGAAACCGCCATCGAAATCCAAAGTAACGTTTTGTTCCTGCTCGATTCCCGCCTCCATAAACGTCAAGCCGCTCAGGGCCGCAGAAAGGCGCGCACGCACATCCTCCAGCGGACCATCGAGCGTCACTTTTCCTTTGGAACTTTCAATTTGAGCCGGGCCCGCGAGCGGCCAGCGCAGCGCCTGCCAGCCGACATCCAGATTGAAACTTGGCTGCTTATTCAATCCCACCTGCCCGGCCGCTCGCAGTCTGGTCTTCTGCTCGGCGAGGCCGAGCGCGAACTGCTCGATGCGCACTACCTGGTCTTTGAGGCCCCCGGTAAAGTTAGCTCGAAGCTGCTGTTCAGCCTCGATACCCGCACCGGACAATGCCGGACCGGCGAGCGCGGCCGAGAGTCTGGCGCGCAGGTGTTCGATACTGCCGCGCACATCGAATGCGCCGCGCGAACTTATCACCTGCGCATCGCGGGCAAGCGGCCACCGAAGCGCGCGCCAATACAGCGCCAAGTCAATCCGTTCGCCCATGCGGGTCGCGTTGCCCTCGATGCGCCCATTCTCGCCGACGCCGACGTTCAGTCTGGCCTCGAGATTCTCTGGCGTGCCCGCGAGGGTGACTTCGCCTGCCGGACTGGACACGAGCAACGGCTTGCCCGCCAGCGGCCAGCGCAGGTCTTGCCAGTTCGCCCGTACGTCGAGTTCGGGTTGTTTGCCCGCCATGACGACCCGACCCTTCGCGGTCAGGCGCTGCTCGCCGAGCGAGACGTCAAGATCGTCTATGGTGAGGATCTTGTCCGCGAAACCGCCGCGGAAACTGGTATTCAGCGTTTGCGTGTCCTTGATGCCGGCCTGCACCAGCGTGGCGCCGCTCAAATCCGCGGCGAGCCTCATACGCGCCGCATCAAGGGTGCCGTCCACGTTCAGTCGTCCCGTGGGGCTCTCGATTTGCGCCTTCCCCGCAAGCGGCCAGCGCAGTGCCTCCCAGTCGGCTTCAACATCGACTTTGGGCTGCTTGCCGCGCAACGCCACGGTACCCTGAGCATCAAGCCGCGCGGGTCGATCGGGCGACGACAGCGCCAGTCGGTCAATGGTGACGCGCTGCCCGGCCAAACCGCCGTTCAGCGCGAGGTTCAACGTTCCGTATGCTGATTCTCGCATGCTTGCGTTAACGGCTAACGCAATATCTTGCGGTTGCCCGTCAGCCTGCGCCTGCGCGCTCAAGGTGATCGGCGGCAGCGCCTTATCGATCGCTCTGAGCTCGATCTGTTCGACGTTCAAGCGCGCATTGAAGGCGGGTTTCTCCAGCGGCCTCCTGACCGTGACCTGGGCCTGTGCGCCATAAGGCGCTTGCAGACTTTGCTTGAGTTCTACCGCATCGCGCAGCGCACCCGTCAAGGCGGTGCGCCCGTGAGCGGCGGGATAATCCGGTGGTCTCGCTGTCCATCGCAGTGCGGCGTTGAGCGGATAGGCGCCACTGGCGTCGATGCGCGCGCGGCCATTGAGTGTCAGGAGCGGAGCGTCGATAGCCAGGCGGTCCACGCTTAATCGGCTGCCGACGTAGTCCGCGCTTAAAACAGCGTTGCGCAGCAATACGGGCTTTGCCTCGCGCGTGGCGCGATACGCGACGTCCTGGAGTCGGAATTGGTGCAGATGCACGTCCAGCGGCAGGTCGAGCGTCTCCGGCAGCCGGAGCGGGCCGGATTTTTTCTCCGGCGCCGGCGGTGCCGGACGCAGTTGTGTATAGCGCACGCCGTCGATACCGATCAGGTCGACGTTCAGGGCGCGTGCCCGCCATAGATCGCCCGGCGTCCAGCGCAGCACGCCCTCGCGCACCGACAGATGAAATTCGCGCGTGCGGTAATCGAGGCCGCGAATCGCCAACGGGCCCAGCAGCCGTCCCTCGAGCGCAGCGATTCTGAGCCCGTTCGGCAAAAATCCGCGCGCCAGATTCCATGCCGCGCGCGTGCCGGTGTCTGTGGCGGCGACGAATGCCAGCGTCGCGACGGCCAGCAGTACGACAACGAATACACCGAGCAAGGTGTACTTGACCAGACGCTTCACAGATCGGGTCCAATGCTAAGGTGAAAGCGGAAAGAATTGTCCGGATCGTCGAGCGGATGCGCGAAGTCCAGTCGAATCATGCCGACGAGGGAACGATAGCGCAGCCCCACGCCCACCGCTTTCTCCGGATCGGGCGTCCCGTTGAAGGCGTCGCCGGCATCGAAGAACACCGCGCCGCCGAAATCGCCAAAGAATAAATAATCGGCTTCGACCCCGGCGGCCAGCAGGTAGCGCCCGCCGACATTGGCGCCCCGCCCGCTCTGCGGTCCGATGTCCTGATAATTGTAGCCGCGCACCGTGCGATCGCCGCCGGTGAAGAACCGTTGGGACGGCGGCAGCGCGACGAAGTCGTCCACCAGCACCGCGCCCGCCTCGCTGTGCACTAATAGCCGAGAGCGCTGCGTCAACGGGAACACCGCGCGCGCCTCCGCCAGGGTACGCGCGAAGCTGGTCGACGAGAGCAGATTTCCGTCACCGCCGTGCACGTCCAGGTTCACGCTGTACCCCTTGCGCGCGAACAGCGGATCGTCGGCGCGCTTGCGCGCCAGGGTGATGCCGGGATACAGCAGGTTCTCTTCGCGGCCGGTGCCCGGGCCGAAATCGAAGTGTTCGCGCTGATAATTGAAGTAAAGCCGCCGCTGAAAGCCGCGCCAGAATTCGTTGCGGCTCACGCCCAGTATCAGTTGTTCGGTGTCGGCGTCGCCGATTTCCTCCTGCTGCAAGGTCCCAGCGATGGCGATGTTGTCCGTGGCGACGTTTTTGATCGGGATCAGATACTGCGTGCTGAACGCGTTTTTGATGGTCGAGAGCTGCAAGTCCGCGCGAAAGCTGTGGCCGCGGCGATTGATGCGCCGAAATTCGACACCCAGGCTCAGCCGCGGACCGGTATCGGTGCCGTAACCCGCGCCTACGCTGTAGCGACGCGGTCGGGTCGGTTTGGTGACCACGGTCACCGGTACGCGCTGGTTGACGGCCTCCTCCTTGTCGACCCGCAACTCGACGTTGTCGAAGTAGCCGCTGTCGGTCAACGCCAGTTGCAGGTCCAGCAGCTTGTTGGTATCGAATGGATCCTCCGGCTCGAAGTTCACGAAACGCTGCACAAACTCGGGGTTGAGCACGTCCTGCTCAATGTTGACCTCGCCGAAATAATATTTGCGACCGGTCCTGAGTTTTAAAATGATCTCCGCGCTCGCCAGGGCGGGCACGATGCGCAACTGGCTACGCCGCCAGCGGGCGTCCAGGTAGCCCGCGCCATAGACCGCGTCGTACAGCGTATTCTTGGCGCTTTCGTAGGCGCTGTGTTCCAGGCGCGCGCCCTCGCGCAGATCAATGCCCGCAAGCGCGTTGCGGACCGCGGGCTCTTCGCCGCCGGGACCATCGACCTCGATGTCGATTTTCCGCACGATGGTCGGTGGACCGGGCCGTATCCGATAGCGGGCGCTCCAGCCGTCTTCCCCGCGTTCAAGCCGCGCGCGAATGCGGGGCGCATAATAACCGAAAGGACGCAGAGCCTCTCGGATCTCGTCGGGCGCTTCGCTGTGCAACCGGCGCACGAGCCGCTCCGACGGCGCCTGCTCATCGCCCTCGTCTTCCTCAGCGATGCTCAGGAAAGCACGCACGTTCTCGGCCAAAGTGGCGTTCAGGCCGCTGACATCGACGTCGGTTATCGCCGAGGCCGGCCCGGCCGCGCATGCCCATGCAATTATCAAGAAATGTCGAAGCTGCATCCCGCTTGAGCTTTATATCCAGAGGCGCGCGCATTGCCGCGGCTGATGGGCTCGCGGTCCGAGTACTGAATCGAATCCGGAAGTAAATATCCGAACAGAGCAAACCATCAGTGACTGGCCGTCCGCGAGACCCACACCTGCGCCGCGATCGCGGGCGCAGGCACGCTTTGTTGAACGCGATTTCCCACGCGTGACGGCGAGGAGACGCACTTCATTATCAACGATAAGAGATCGCGGCGCGGTTCTCAAGCCGCGTGGCCGTTGCATCGCGGCCCGCCCGCTTCATCGACTAAACTTTTCAGATGCTTGCCGAGCTTCGCAAAAATAGTAGCATACGCGCCTTATGACGCCTTACGATCCATCAGCGCGTGCGGATGCCCCGGCCGCGCGAAAAATAAAGCGTTGCCTCTGACTCATGACGACAAAAAGTATCGCGCTCGGCTGGCGGGAGTGGATGGGGTTACCCGAGCTCGGCATCCCCCGTATCAAGGTCAAGGTGGACACAGGCGCGCGTACTTCGACCCTGCATGCGTACTATGTGCGGACATTCCAGGAGCAAGGCCGGTTGCGGGTGCGATTCGGCGTGCATCCGTTGCTGGGTCGCACCGACATAGAACGGCATTGCGTCGCGGACGTACTGCGTCAGCGTGAAGTCACCGACTCCGGCGGACACCGGGAAATGCGCGTGTTTATCTCCACGCGCGTGGTCATCGGCGCAACCGCGTTTCCCATCGAGGTCACCCTGACCGATCGTGATACGATGCGCTTCCGCATGCTGCTCGGGCGCGCCGCGCTACGTGGCGGTTTTCTGGTCGATCCCCTGCGTTCCTACGCGGCGGGCAAGCCCACGATACAAGAATGAACGCCTGACAAACCACCCTTTGAGCAAGGGGCAGCAGTTTGAAAATCGTGGTCTTATCACGGAACCGGCGACTTTATTCGACGCGCCGCCTGGTCGAGGCCTGCGAGCAGCGCGGGCACGAGGTGCGCGTGGTGGATACCACCAAGTGTTACATGGACATCGCCTCGCATCGCCCCAGCGTCTACTATCATGGCGACAAGCTGGAAGGGGTGGACGCGGTGATCCCGCGAATCGGGGCGAGCATCACCTTTTACGGCGCGGCCGTGCTGCGCCAGTTCGAGGTGATGGGCGCGTATCCATTGAACGAATCGGTGGCGATCACGCGTTCGCGCGACAAGCTGCGCTCGCTGCAGATTCTCGCGCGCGCCGGCATTGGATTACCCTTGACCGGCTTCGCACATTCGGTCGATGACACACAGGCGCTGATCAAGCTGGTGGGCGGCGCGCCGCTGGTGGTCAAGCTGCTGGAGGGCACGCAGGGCAAAGGCGTGGTGCTGGCGGAGACGCATCAGGCGGCCGAGAGTCTGATCGACGCGTTTCGGGAACTGCACGCGAATTTTCTCGTGCAGGAATTCATCAAGGAAGCCGGCGGCGCCGACATTCGCTGTCTCGTCATCGGCGACAGGGTCGTGGCCTCGATGCGGCGGCAGGCCAAGGAAGGCGAGTTTCGCTCCAATCTGCATCGTGGCGGCACCGCGCGCCTGGTCAAGCTCACGCCGGAAGAACGCTCCACCGCCGTGCGCGCCGCGCGCAAAATCGGGCTCAACGTCGCCGGTGTCGATATGCTGCGCGCGAATCACGGGCCGGTAATCATGGAAGTCAATTCGTCACCGGGACTAGAGGGCATCGAGAAGGCTACCGGCAAGGACGTGGCGGCGCTGATTGTCGCGTTCATAGAAAAGGACGCGCGCCCCCATCGCACCAAGACGCGCGGCAAGGGGTGAGCCAGGAATTCGCAGAGCGCTTTAGCTCTGCGCTGGCGAACGCCCGGACAAGGATGTCCGGGCCGGTGTTCAGAAATGCGCCCATGTCTCGCCAGGGATGGCATGCAAAAGGTTTGTATCGTCGATGTGTATCCGGCTGCTGAGCCAGGAATTCGCAGAGCGCTTAAGCTCTGCGCTGGCGAGCCGACCGGACAAGGAAGTTCGGGCCGGGGTCCACAAATGCGAGCGCAGCCAAAGATGAGCAAAGAGCAATGGATTACTGTCGCCTCATGTCACGTTAAGGTTGATGATGTCTGAGCCTTTAGTTATCCAGCGCCGCGCCGTGGTGCCTGGCAGCCGGGTAACGCTCGAGCTGCCGCTGGCGCAACTGTACACGCACACACCGCTTACCCTGCCGGTGCATATCGTACGCGGGCGCAGGGACGGACCACGGTTGTTCGTGTGCGCCGCGATCCACGGCGACGAACTGAACGGCGTGGAGATCATCCGGCGGCTGCTGCGTCACTCGAGCATCCGCCGGCTGCGCGGCACCCTGCTCGCGATCCCTATCGTGAACGTCTATGGCGTCATTCAGCATACACGCTATCTGCCGGATCGCCGTGATCTCAACCGTGCGTTCCCCGGCCAGGGGGGCGGTTCGCTGACCGCGCGTCTCGCGCATCTGTTCATGAACGAGATTGTCGAAAAATGTACACACGGCATTGACCTGCACACCGGCGCGATCCACCGCAGCAACCTGCCGCAGATCCGCGCCAACATGGAGGACGAGACCACTGCGCGTCTGGCCCACTCTTTTGGCGTACCGGTGATCATCAATGCCGACGTGCGCGACGGGTCGCTGCGCGAAGCGGCCGCGGAACACGGCGTACACATGCTGCTTTACGAGGCCGGCGAGGCGCTGCGCTTCGACGAACTCTCCATCAGCGCCGGCGTGCGCGGCATTCTCAATGTCATGCGCGAACTCCGCATGCTGACCGGCAAGCGCCGCACTCCAACCACCGAGCCTTTCGTCGCGCGCACCAGCGCCTGGGTACGCGCGCCAACCAGCGGCATCCTGCGCGCGATCGTGCCCCTGGGCGCGCGCATCAAGCGGCACGACGTGATGGGCTACATCGCGGACCCATTCGGAGAAGGGGAAATCGAGGTCAAGTCGCCGGCCGGCGGCATCGTCATCGGACGCACCAATATTCCGCTCGTGCACGAGGGCGAGGCGCTGTTCCACGTGGCGCGATTCGAAGACGTGAAAGTCGTCGCGCAACAGGTAGAATCGTTTCAGACCGAACAGGCCGAAGCGTTGTACGTGGCCGAAGTGCCACCAATCGCATGAATTCGCGATTCCAAAACTGGCTTGGAACGCGAGACACTTGCGCCCGGTCCAGATGTGGCATAAGAACGAGGCATATCTATTTGCGCAATAGACAAGCACGCTCGCCGCGAGCCGCGGCAACCAATAACAATCGCCGATGGGGGGTGACATGACTGGAACCAGATTTTCGCTCGAGGTTCGACCGGTAATCCCGACAAGCCTGAAGGGACTGAACGAGCTGGCCAATGATTTGCTGTACAGCTGGGACCGCCAGGTGAGACGGCTTTTTTCGCGGCTCGACCCGGGTTTGTGGCTGGCGTGCGGGCATAACCCCAAGGTCTTCCTGCGCCGCATTGCGCAGGCGAAGCTGCTGCAAGCCGATCAGGACCGGGGTTTCAGAGAGGATTATAACCGTGTGCTGGCGGCCTACAACTCTTACCACAAGGCGGGCCCGCGGCCGGGACTTGAGAACCTGCTAGACCCGGAAAAAGACCTGATCGCCTACTTCTGCGCGGAGTTCGGCTTTCACGAAAGCTTCCCCATCTATTCGGGAGGCTTAGGGATTCTGGCCGGCGATTATTGCAAGGCCGCGAGCGATCTGGGCGTGCCGTTCGTGGCGCTAGGCCTGCTATATCGCCAGGGTTATTTCACCCAGACCATCGATGCGCACGGCAACCAGGTCGCCAACTACACGTTGATCGACTTCGACGACATGCCGGTCTCGCCGGCGTGCGATGCCAGCGGCGCGCAGATCACAGTCGAGGTCGACATGCCGGGCCGCAAAGTCGGACTCCAGGTCTGGCAGGCCAAGGCCGGACACATCCGCTTATATCTGCTCGACAGCGATCTGCCAGCCAACAGCCAGGACGATCGCGCGATTCTTTATCGACTCTACGGCGGCGACAGCAACATGCGCATTCAGCAGGAGATGCTGCTCGGCATCGGCGGCGTGCGCGCGCTGCGCGCGCTGGGGCTCAAACCCACCGTGTGGCACATCAATGAGGGGCACGCCGCGTTTCAGATTCTGGAGCGTTGCCGGGAGCAGGTCGAGGCCGGCATGAGCTTCGAGAGCGCGCTGGAGCTGATCGCGGCCGGCACGGTATTCACCACGCACACCCCGGTAGCCGCGGGTCACGACATCTTCGATTACGATTTGCTCATGCATTACTTCAGGGATTACGTCAAACACCTGAAGATCGATAACAATGTGTTCATGCAGCTCGGCAAAACCGACGCACACCAGAATGGGTTCAACATGACGGCGCTGGCGCTGCGCGGTTCGCGCTTCACCAATGGCGTCAGCCGTATTCACGGCGGTGTCGCGTCCCAGATGGAAAGCTACGTCTGGCCGCAGATCCCGCCGGTGGAAAATCCGATCGGCTACGTGACCAACGGCGTACACCTGACGACTTTTCTGGCGCGCGAATGGGTGAACCTGTTCGACATGCGTTTCTCGGACTGGCGCGGCCAGTTGCTCAACAACGATTACTGGAACTGCATCGACGGCATACCGGACCATCGCTTCTGGAGTCTGCGCCAGGAGCTCAAGACCATGCTGATCGACGAGATCCGCGCGCGCGTGACGCGCCAGAGCCGGCGCAACGGTTACAACGACGCGCAGATAAAGCAGCTCACGCACTATATCTCCGAGCCGTCGGATATCCTCATTCTGGGCTTCGCGCGGCGCTTTGCGACCTACAAGCGCGCGGTGCTGCTGTTCTCCGATCTGGAGCGCCTGACGCGGTTGCTCAATAATTCGAAGCGGCGGGTGCTGCTGGTGTTCGCCGGCAAGGCGCACCCCAACGACAAACCCGGCCAGCAATTGATAAAACACATTCACGAATATGCGCGACGCCCTGAGTTTATGGGCAAAATCATGCTCCTCGAGGGTTACGACACGGCGCTCGCACGTCGCCTGGTCGCGGGTGTCGATGTGTGGATCAATACGCCGGAATATCCGCTGGAGGCGAGCGGCACCTCGGGACAGAAAGCGGCCATCAACGGCGTTATAAATTTAAGCGTGCTGGACGGGTGGTGGGCCGAGGGTTACAACGGCGAGAATGGCTGGGCTATTATGCCGCACGATCCGCAGCTGGAGGCGCACCAACGCAATCGCGAGGAAGGCGCCGAACTGCTTGATATTCTGGAGAATCAGGTCGCGCCGCTTTATTACGATCGCGATCATCACGGCTATTCCGTGGGCTGGGTGCGGCTGTCCAAGGCCTCGATGAAGTCCATCATCCCGCGCTTCAATGCGCAGCGCATGGTGATGGATTACGTGCGGAAATATTACACGCATGCCCGCGAACGCCAGTTTCGTCTGGCCGCGGACGACGGCGCGCCGGCGAAAGAGCTGGCGCAATGGAAGCAGCGGGTGCGCGAGCTGTGGACCGGCGTGCGCATGCGGCGCGTGGATGCGGCCGCAAACCGGGTCACCCATGGGCAGACCCTGCCGATTTCGGTCAGCGTTCACCTCAATGGACTGGAGCCCCGCGACATCGCGGTCGAATGCGTAGTCGGCAGAATACTGGAACACGACGAGTTCGACGTGCACGAGCGCCTGCCGCTGCATTTCGAGAACCAGAAGGACGAACGAGGTCACCTGTTCAGCATGGAACTGCACCCCAGCCTGTCCGGATTACAGCACTATCAGGTGCGCGCGTTCCCGGCGCACACGCTGTTGTGTCATCCCTTCGAGATGGGGTTGATGGTGTGGTTGTGAGACCACACCGAACGCCAAAGGGTGAAAGCCGAGCTACGCGTCCTTCCGACCATGGACGGCTGGAATCCAGATGCATGGAGGCGAACAACTACACTTTAAATCCAATGCGGGTTCTCGCATCCGCAGACGCTCGGTAAAGCCGCTGCTCGCGCGCGTCAAATGGGATGGGTACTAACGAAGACTTAACGGACCTTATGAATATACAAAGTGCACCAAATCGACAGTCCACCTCGGTACCTCTGACTCGACGGGCTCGAAAAGTCGTAAAAGGAGTGGGTGCCGACGGTGGTTGGGCTGTTGCAAGACTCACGGCGTCGCAAAGGCTGCTCCCGCAGTTTATCATCATCGGCACGCAGAAGGGAGGCACGAGTTCGCTCTATGAGTATCTTACTCAGCATCCGACGATACTCCCGGCGCTGAGGAAGGAGATCCACTATTTCGACACCGCAAACTTCACAAAGGGGACTAATTGGTACCGAGCTCACTTCAGTCTTCATTTGCGGAAACGCTATGTAGAGAAGTCCACCGGCGGCAGTGTGCTAACCGGCGAGGCCAGCCCTTACTATATGTTCTATCCTCACGCGCCGCGTCGGGTTGCGGAGTTGCTACCCGCGGTCAAGCTGATCGTCATGTTGCGAAATCCGGCTGACCGTGCGCTCTCGCATTATTACCATCAGGTGAGGAAGAGACGAGAATCGCTTTCTTTCGAGGCCGCACTCGAAGCGGAGGAGGGCAGGATCGGCGCAGAGCGAGAGCGGATTCTCGCGGATGAGGGTTCTTACAGCGGAGCGCACGCTATTTTTTCATATAGAGCGCGTGGCCTCTATGTCGATCAGCTCGATTCCTGGTTCAGCTTTTTCCCACGGGAGCAGTTTCTGTTTCTGGACAGCGAGGAATTTTTCGCGAATCCTGCGGCGATCTTCAAGCAGACATTGAGGTTTCTTGAAGTGCCTGATGTCGAACTTGTGCGCTACGGGAAGCACAATGCCGGCAGTTATTCAGGAATGTCCGCGCAAGTGCGCAGCCGACTGACTCGCTACTTCAGGCCGCATAACGAGAGGCTGTACGACATGTTGGGCATCGATTTCGGCTGGGATCATTGATTGACAAAGGCCGCTTACTGACTCCGACATGATGGTGATGGACCTCGACGGTAACCTGCTCAGTCGCTATCACCGGCTATCCGGGCGCAGACAATTGGCGAACAATCGCGAATAGACCACGATTAAGCATGGCCCCTATTACCGATCGTAGCAGAGCGCGCCGAGGATAACGGTCAACGGTAAGCAAATTTATCCAAAAGCATCTCAGGCTATTGATGTTTAGTTTATTGACACTAAGAGAATAAACGCTGTCGCGTCTTTAAGGCTATCCACCGCGGCACGGCGGCCGCGGTGGATAAAGGTATTGTCTGATTTACTGGTCGGTTGATTCCTCGATTTTGTCGCCGGCCCGTTCAGTTGCGTCCTGGGCTTTCTCCTTGGCGTTTTCCATTGCGTCGCCAGCATTGTCCATGGCTTCATCGACGTTTTCCCCGGCCTGTTCGGCGCTGCCTTCCGGTTCGCAGCCCGCGATGCCGATCAGTAGCGCCAGCGCCGCCGTTGCCGAAATTATCGATTTTGTCATCTTGTTATCGCCTCTAAAGTTTGTTTGTGTAACCGCAACGTCGGTTGTCAGTATGACGATCTCGAATGTTCCGTACGCAGCCGCGTTATCGGCGATGGACGGAGTTCGGTTGCTGACTTACGCGCGGAACCTCGATACTATTCCCATGCACGCCCGCCAAGCAAGCTGAAGCACGCAACCAGTGCCCGCGCGCATGCCGCCAACTGATAAACCTGCACGAATTCACGAAGAGGACACGCTCATGATTCAGGAATCCACCAATCGTACCACCGATAAAGTAGCCGCCGCGGCGCATGAAGCCGTGGATAAGATGGCCGCCAGCGCGGATCAAATCGAGGAGCGCGTGCGGCACAGCGCGAACCGCGCGCAGGACCAGGCTCGCGACGCAGCCGACCGCGCGCAGCGCATGTCCGAGGATGTTGTCACGGATGTGCGGCATTACGTGTACGAGCATCCGGTGGCATCGCTGGGGATGGCGTTCGCCGCGGGACTGGTGTTCTCCGCCCTGCTGAGACGCTAATCGATGCGCAAGGCTTGTCGCGCTCATGCGGGATAACATAAGCGCCGCGGGCGTGACGCAGGACGGTTCGGATGCAGGCCGGCATGTCGGTGGCATTGCCGGCTTGCTGAACGCCGCGATCGATTTCATCAACAGTGCGGCAGCGCTGGTCGTACTGGAAGGCCGGCTCGCGGTACTCAGCGTGATTATCATGCTGGCCGCCGGCGTAATCGCGGCCATTCTGCTGGTTAGCGTGTGGCTGTTTTTGCTGACCGCCATAGCCTTCAGCGTCGTGCGGGCCGGCTGGCCGTGGGAAGCCGTGCTGGTCGGCATGGCCATCGTGAATATCGTTGCGGCCGGTGTCTGCGCGTTTCTCATTCGGCATCTGAGCCGCAACCTGCTGTTTACCGCCACCCGGCGCACGCTGCTGAGTAAGCCTAAGGAGGCGTCGCATGATCGTGCGCAGACTCACGCGGCTTAAACGGGACATCGAGGCGCAGGAAGTCGCGATCGACCATCGGCGGCGCGTCGTCGCGGCGAGGTATGACGGTCTGGGAGCGCATTACCGCCGCCGGCTCGCGTCGCCGACCGCGCTCGTGTCCAGTTTCTCCACCGGCGTTATCGTCGGTGCCTGGATGCAGCGTTCGCGACGCGCAAGAGATTCCGGCGAGGCCAGCAGACGCGAACACCCAAGTCCATGGTGGGCGCCGCTCGCGCGCACCCTTGTCAGCTCTTTATTGCTGCAACTATTGCGCGGCGCCGGCGGCCTGTTTGATTCGCACTAGTGCCAGGCGTGACTGTCTCGGCTCGACCGCCGCGGCGCAGTTTTTGGCTGCCAACTTGACGAATTCCCGACAACTAAGGCGTCCCGCGCCGTGACTATAATCACGCGAATCTTCCGGCGCGGCGCGATGAAAAAATTGCTGCCACAGATGGTACTTGCAGGCATTTTTGTCGCCGGCGTGGCAGCGGCATTTTATTATCGGGACGAGTTCAATGTCGCCGTCATCCAGCAATGGGCGGAGCAGGCCGGGCCGTGGGCAATCGTATTTTTCATGCTCGCCTATATCGTAGTCACCGCGCTATTTCTGCCCGGCTCGGTGCTTAACCTCGCGGGCGGCGCGGTGTTCGGGCCGGTGTGGGGCACGTTTTACAATCTCGCCGGGTCCACTCTGGGCGCCATGCTCGCATTTCTGATCGCCCGGTATGTCGCCTCCGACTGGGTCGAACGCACTGCCGGCCGGCGTCTCAAGCGCCTGATCCGGGGCGTTGAGCACGAAGGCTGGCGCTTCGTCGCGTTTACGCGTCTGATGCCGATCGCGCCATTCAATTTCCTCAACTACGCGTTCGGACTCACGCGCATCAAATTGAGCCACTATCTAATTGTTACTTACATCTTTCTGTTTCCGAGCACCTTCGCGCTGACGTACATGGGCTTCGTCGGACGCGAGGCGCTGAGTGGCCAGGAAGAGAATCTGATCAGAAACTCGATGATCGCGATTACCCTGTTCGCGCTCATCGCGTACCTGCCGCGCGTGTTTATCAAGTATCGACGGGCGCGGGCCAGGCATGCCGCGCAGCGCGCGCATCTCCACCGCGCTCATTCCCGGTAACGCCTCCGCGGCGTTACAAACCGATTCCCCCAATCCGAGTCACTAAATTGCAGCGCCCAATCGCAAAGTTAATGGGTCACGTTTTCGCTGGCGCTCGATCCTGATCGAACTCGTGTTTCTGAACCGCCCGCTACGCAGGACGACAAACTCTCGTGAAAGATGAAAAGCGGGATCTTATCGTCATCGGCGGTGGCGTCGGCGGTCTGGTGACCGCCAGCGTTGCCGGTCAGCTGGGCCTTAAAGTCACCATGATCGAGCGCGGGCGCCGCCTCGGCGGCGACTGTCTGCACTACGGCTGCGTGCCCAGCAAGACGTTGATTCACAGCGCGAAGCTCGCGCACTCGATGCGTAACGCGGCGCGCTTCGGGTTGCCCGGTTTCGATCCGCGGGTGGATATCGCCGCGATCAACCTGCGCATCCGTGACGTGGTCGCACAAATCCAGCAACACGACGATCCGGAACGTTTTCGCGGCTATGGCATTGACGTACGCATGAACGCCAGCGCGCGTTTCGCCGGGCCTCAGGAAATTGAAATCGACGGCGCCAGACTGCATGGGCGCCGCATTCTCATCGCTACCGGTTCGCGGCCCGCGGTACCTGGCATTCCGGGCCTGAAGGACTCCAGTTTCATCACCAACGAAGATGCATACACCCTGAACGAGCTGCCCGACCGGCTGGTGGTGCTGGGCGCGGGACCGATCGGGCTGGAGCTGGCGCAGGCGTTTGCGCGCCTCGGCAGCCAGGTCACCGTGATCGAGGCGCAGGCGCGTCTGCTGCCGAATGAAGACCCGGACATCGCCGACGCGCTAGGTCGCTGCCTGCGCGATGAAGGCATTGTCCTGCATACGGGCATCAGCGCGGAACGGGTGAGAAGCCACGATGACCGCACCACCGTACGTTGCAGCGACGGCCGGGATTTTGAGTGTGATCGGCTGCTGGTCGCGGTCGGCCGTCGGCCGAACATAGAGGACCTGAACCTCGAGGGCGCGGGCATCGAGGTTAGCCCTAAGGGCATTATCGTCGACCAGCGCATGCGTACCAGCAACAAGCGGGTGTACGCCTGCGGCGACGTGACCGGGATCATGCCGTTTACGCACGTGGCCGAATACCAGGCCGGTGTGGTGATCGGCAATGCGCTGTTCGGCGTGCCGAGAAAGGCGAACTATCAAGCGATACCGTGGGTGATCTTTACCGATCCCGAGTTCGCGCGCGTAGGGAGTAACGAAACTCAGGCGCGTGGCGCCGGACTAAGCATCGACATCACGCAATTCGAATTCCGCAACGTCGATCGGGCGAAGGCGGAAGGTGCGACCACGGGATTCGTGAAGCTAACTCTGCACAAGGGGAAGGTCATCGGCGCGAGCATAGTGGGGCCAAACGCGGGCGAACTCGTGCACGAGCTTGCCCTGGCGGTCGCGAAGAAACTCAAAGCCGGCGACCTGTCGAATGTGGTGCACGCCTACCCGACCCTGGCCGAGATCAACCGCCGCGCCGCCAACGCCTATCTCGCACCCAGGCTGTTCAGCCCTGTAGCTAAAAAGCTGGTCGCCCTCGTCAGTCGATGGATTCCCTGAAGATAGAGATAAGTTAAGGATCGTGAAATGCGCAAGATGATGCCGCTGCTGAAGCACACCGATTTTCCCACTATCCGCCGTGGCAAGCTCGACACCTTGCAGATCAACGTCGGCTACAAGTGCAATCAGGCCTGTTTTCACTGTCACGTAAACGCCAGCCCCAAACGCAAGGAGATGATGTCGCGCGAAACGATGGAAATCGTGCTGGCGTTCGTCAAGGATCCGAGGATCACGTCGGTGGACATCACCGGCGGCGCGCCCGAGCTGAATCCTCACTTTCGCGAAATGGTCACGCGTCTGCGTGGCATGCGCAAGCGCGTGATCGATCGTTGCAACTTAACTATCCTCGAAGAACCGGGCTTTGAGGAAATGCCCGCTTTCCTGGCCGACAACGGCGTGGCGATCACCGCTTCCCTGCCCTGTTACTCCGAGGAAAACGTCAATCAACAGCGCGGCGATGGCGTGTACGCGGCCAGTATTCGTGCTCTCAAAAAACTGAATGTGCTGGGCTATGGCAGGCCGGATACCAATCTCGAACTGAATCTGGTATATAACCCGATCGGACCGCACCTGCCGCCCGCGCAGGCAGGGTTGCAGACCGCTTATCGACGGGAGCTGGCCAGCCGCCATGGGATCGAGTTTAACCAGTTGTTCACGCTTGCCAACATGCCGATAGCGCGCTTTGGCAGCACCCTGGTATCGAAAGGCCAGTTCCGGAACTATATGGCCCTGCTGCGCGGCGCGCACAGCGACGATAATCTCAGCGGCGTGATGTGCCGCAATCTGATCAGCGTGGATTACGGCGGCTATGTCTACGACTGCGATTTCAATCAGATGCTGGGCATACCGTTGTACGCCGCTTCGTCCCGCAATAGCAAACGCCCACGCACGCATCTGCGGGATCTGATCGATCATGACCTCGAAGGTAACCCCATCATGGTCGCCGACCATTGTTACGGCTGCACGGCCGGCCAGGGCAGCAGCTGCGGCGGCGCGCTTCAGTAACAGTTCGATGCGGCTGTCCGTCATTATTCCCGCGCTGAACGAAGCCGCCGGCATCGTCCGGACCTTGCAGTCGTTGCAGGCGCTGCGGACCTGGGGTCACGAGGTTATCGTGGTTGACGGCGGCAGCCAGGACGACACGTTAAAGGTTTGCCGGCCGTTCGTGGATCGCCTGCTCCGCGCGCCGCGCGGTCGCGCCCGCCAGATGAACGCTGGCGCGGCAGTCGCTAGCGGCAATGTGTTAGTGTTTCTGCACGCCGACACCATACTGCCCCGCTCCGCCGACCGCGCGATCCGCATGGTGTTGCACAAGGGCAGCCGCTGGGGCCGCTTCGATGTGAAGCTGTCCGGCCGTCGATGGTTATTGCGCCTCGTTGAACGCACGATGAACCTGCGTTCGCGCGTGACCGGTATCTGCACCGGCGATCAGGCCATCTTCGTGCGCCGCCAGTCGTTCGAAAAAATAGGCGGTTTCAAGAACATCGAGCTGATGGAAGATATCGCGCTAAGCCGCGCGCTGCGTCGTCTGGGCCGGCCGGCGCGCATCAAGTGGAAAGCCGTGACGTCCAGCCGCCGCTGGGAAAGCGAGGGCATCGCGCGCACCATCGCCAGAATGTGGTTGCTGCGACTGGGCTATTTCCTCGGCGCCGATCCCGCACGTCTCGCGCGACGTTATGGCGTCCGCATCCCGGCCGTTTGATTCGCATACCGCCGCTCGGCTGCTGGTTTTCGCCAAGGCCCCCGTTCCCGGTCTGGTCAAGACCCGGATGATGCCGGGCTTGAGCGCGGGCGAATGCGCGCGGCTGCACCGACGTTTGGCTCTGGGTACGCTGATAACCGCGACCACTGCGAATCCGTCTCCCGTGGAACTCTGGTGCGCGCCGAATTGCACACATCCGTTCTTCAGTGCCTGCGCCCGGCGCTTCGGCGTGGGTATGCACCCTCAGCAAGGCACAGACCTCGGCGAACGCATGTATCTGGCGCTGGCCGCCACGCTAAAACAGAACGACTTCGCCATCATCGTCGGCTGCGACTGCCCGGCTCTGCGCGCGCGTTACCTTGAGCAGGCTTGGCGTGCGCTGGCC
>JACCYU010000279.1 GCA_013696315.1 Gammaproteobacteria bacterium
GTAACCATTCTGTAACATCGCCGGCGTAAGGTTCAAGCACCGCTCGTTGTCCCGCATGCGTCGCATGCCGGCGCGTGGCAGCGCCTGAAACCAATGTGGAGATCGCATGCCATCAAGTCCCCGCTTCCTCGTGTGCGCAACAGCATTGATCATGACAATGACGCCGGGCATAGCCGCCGAGGCCACGACCCGCACCCTGGACAATCTGGTGCAAAACATCATCGAGCTGCGCGGCGATCTGGAAGGACTGGACGCAAGAATCCAGCGGCTGGAAAGCGGGCACGAAGCCCGGATGTCAGCGTTGGCGCAGAGTGAGGGCGAGCTCGCCGCACAGCGCGACCGCCAGGAACTGAACATGAAGCAGCTGGAGCGTAAGCTCGCCGATATGCGGGATCAGTCCGACGAAGCCGGCGTTGTCGCGAGGCAGCTCACACCTGCGTTGAAAGCCGCGATCGACGGCATGCGTGAGTATGTCCAGACGTCGTTGCCGTTCAAGCGCAGTGAGCGTCTGGCGGTGCTCGACGACATGCAGGCTCAGCTCGAGCGCGGCACGCTCAAAGCCCCGCGGCTCGCCAACCGCTTGTGGTCATTCTATTCCGACGAGCTAAGACTTACGGGTGACAGCGCCGTTTATCGTCAGCCGATTGTCATACAAGGCCAGGAACACCTGGTTGACGTAGCACGGCTGGGCATGATGAGCCTTTACTTCCGCAGCGATGACGGACGCTTCGGCTACGCCGCGCGCGCGGGCGACGACTGGATCTACCGCTATCTAGGCGGCGGCGTGCCCGCCGATGAAGTCGCGGCGCTGTTCGGCGCGCTGCGCAAGCAGCTCGACACCGGTTTTTATCGCCTGCCTTATCCTATCGGCGCCCGCTCGTTTCTGCAGGCGGCGCGGCCACCATTGCGCCAGGCGGAGGCGCGCTAATGAATCGAATCACTTTGCGAAATGGCGCCGCACCAGCATTACTGTTCGCGGCGCTCCTGGGCGTGTCGCTGTTTATCAGCGTGTCCGCACAGGATTCCTCAAAGTCCGCCGAAGCCGCGGGCCGCGGCGAGACCGGGGCTAACGGCGCGTCTGGCGGGTCCGATCAAGCCGCGGCCGAGCAGGATGCGCGCGTGGAGCTGGAAGCAGCCTATCAGCAGGAATACGCGTTTCTGGTCGCGCAAAAGCGGGCATTGCAGGCACGCATCGCAAGCTTTCGCGGGCAGGCGCAAGCCGAGGTCAGCCAGACTGAGCAGCGCATAGACGCGCTGCAGGAATCGGTGCTCGGGCTTGATTCGAACGCCAAGGTGCTGCAGCAGCGCATGAATGTGCTCCAGCGTCAGCGCCAGACGGCGCGGCAAAACGCGGACATCCTCGATGCGACGTTTCAGCAGGCCAGAACCACCTTCGGCGAGTATGGCCGCCGCGCGCTCATGAGCCGTCAGAGCTTCGCGGATCAGGGTGAGGCCGGCAGACTCGCTGATGTATTCGCGCGCGCGCGCGGCTTGTTGCGTGATCTGACGTCGGTCCGGCAGCAGCCCGGTGCGTTCTTCTCGCGCGAGGGCCGCAAACTCGAAGGCACCTTGATCCGGGTCGGCGACATCGCCACTTACGGTGTGGCGGGCGAGGTCGCCGGCGCGCTGGCGCCGGCCGGTGGCGGCGAACTGAAAGTCTGGGAACAGCCCGCGGCGGATGACGCGCGTGCGCTGATTCAGGGCCGCACGCGCGATCAGCTCGGACTGTTTCTTTACGATTCGCTGGATACCGCGGCGCCCACCGACGAGACCGAGGGCGTCATCGCTCACATTCACAGTGGCGGGCCGATCGCCTGGGTAATCGTCGCCGTGGGCGTACTGGCCGTGTTGTTGATACTGGCGCGCGTGATCCTGCTCAAGCGCGCTGGCGCCAGCACGGGACGTATTGTCAAGGCCATAGGCGAGAAGCTGGATAAGCGCGACATCAAAGGCGCGCTGGAGGTCTGCGAACGACGCAAAGGTGCTGCCGCCAATGTCGTCGCGGCGGCGCTCGAGAACATTCATCGCGACCGCGAGCAGCTCGAAGACATCATCAACGAGGCCATCCTGCGCGAGAACACGCGCCTGGAGCGTTTCGGCTCGCTGATCATGGTGATCTCCGCGGTATCGCCGCTCCTCGGACTGCTCGGCACCGTAATCGGCATGATCATGACCTTCGAGGTCATCACACAATTCGGCACCGGCGATCCGGCGCTGCTGGCGGGCGGCATCGCGATCGCGCTGGTCAATACGGAACTCGGTCTCGCGGTAGCGATCCCCGCGCTGCTCATCGGCAGCATGCTGTTGAGCTGGGCGGATCGCATCAAGGACGACATGCTCAAGGCCGCCCTGCGGGTTACCAACCACTATGAAGACGTTGAAACCGCCGCCATGCGAAAGGCGGCCTGAGTCCGATGCTGGCCGCGTTCGAAAGCTCGCTCTCGCAGGTCGCTTCGTACATCGAGGTCGGCGGCTATGTAATGCCGGCGCTGGCGGCGGCGAGCCTGTTGCTATGGTTCGGCATCGGTTATCGCTTATCGGCGCTGCGTCGTCCCGGCAAGCGCGGCGTCGGACAATTGATCGAGGCGCACGCCGGCGGCATGGTGAGCGCCAGACCGCGCGGACTCGTCGAACGCGCCGCGGCCGATGGCGTCGCGATCTGGCGCAAGCGCCCGCGACATCTGCGCCGTCGGCTGGATGCCGCCTTTGCCGACGCGGAAACGGATCTCAAGAAATATTCGCGCGTGATCAAGGCGCTGGTGATCGCCGCACCCCTGCTGGGATTGCTGGGTACGGTCAACGGCATGGTCGAGACCTTCGACGCCCTGGCTGATCAGCGGATAATCTCGCAGTCCGGCAGCATCGCGGCCGGCATCTCGAAAGCGCTGTTTGCGACGCAACTCGGACTTGCGGTCGCGATTCCGGGGTTGTTCGTCAATGGCGCGCTTGAGCGGCGCGCGCGCGATACGCGCCGCGAGCTCGAGCAGATCAAGAACATCCTCTGCGCCAGAGCGGCGCCCGCCCCGGAGCAAAGCTGATGTTACAACGCCGTGAATCGAGCGTAGCCGAGGAAACCAGCATCAATGTGGTGCCGATGGTCGACATCATGCTGGTACTGGTCATCTTCTTCGTGGTGACCACCAGCTTCGTCGACGACATGAATCTGGATATCGACCGCCCCACGGCGAAGAGCGCGACACCATCGGAGACGCAGGCGATCCGCCTCTTCATCGATTCCAGCGGCGACACCTATCTCGACGGCGCGCCCGTGCAGGTGTGGATGATCCAGACGCAGCTTGACCTGTTGCTGGAAGCCTCGACCTCGGATTCCGTGCTGGTGGTGACCGACGACAGCGTCCCCGCCAAGCGCCTGATCGAGGTGGTCGATCAGGCCCGCCTGGCCGGCGCTCAGGTGGGCGTGGCCACAAGCGCCGAGTCGGGCGGCGGTTAAGCTTTTCCCCTCTCCTCCGTCATGGGGGGAGGGAACCCTGGACGGCGATTCGGAAGAACTTCAGTCAATTCAAGCATGATTCAACGCCTGCGACATTACCTCTCCGCATGTATGTTCATGGTCGCGGGCACCGCGGCGGTGCTCGCGGTGCTTGTGCTGGTCAACAATCCACCCCAGGGGCCAGAGCGGGACGACGCCGATAAAACGACCTTTACCGTCGAACCACCCGTGCAACAACCCAAGCCGGTACAAAAAAAGATGGTGCAAAACAAGCGCGCGCAGCCTACGTCGCGGGGTCCGGCGCCGCCGCCGCTTGCCAGTCTGGATGCGGCGATCGGCAGCGTCGATGTGCCGCTACCCGGCTTTGATCTTTCCGCGCTGAACCGGCTGGACGGTTCACTGGGCGCGGATCAAAACCTCGTGATGACCGACGAGACCGCGGACGAACCGCCGCAGGCCGTGAGCCAGGCCGCAATGGAATACCCGCTGGACGCGAAAGCGGATGGCGTTGAGGGTTACGTGACCTTAAGTGTGCTGATCGGCGCGGGCGGCGACATACAGGACGTGCGGGTGCTGGAGTCGCGACCCGGCGGCGTCTTCGACGACGTGGCGATCGAAGGCATCCGTCAGTGGCGGTTCGCGCCCGCCACTTACCAGGGCAAGCCGGTCACCGTCTGGGCGCACCAGACCATCCGCTTCGATCTGGGTTAGAACCATTGTCCCACATGTCGCTCCCTTATCTTGCGCGTCACTGCCTGGCCGTGTGCCTGGCCGCCATGATGACCGCCGCGCCGACGCCCTCCGCCGCGCAGGAAGAAGGAGAGGATCGGTCAGGCGATCTCCCGGAAGTTAATTATCTGGAACTCGGCGCGCGGCTGGTCGCTGACGGCAACTATGCGCGCGCGGCCGCGGCGCTGCGCAATGTCAATGTAAAAGCCGCCGGGGTCGATGTCGCCCGCTATCACACCTTGCGCGGTCTGGTCGCGCTGCGGCAAGGCGATGCGCAACAGGCCGTCGGCGCGCTGAGCAAAGCCACCATTGAACGGCGAACAAGGCCCGGGGGCGCGCGCGATCCCGCCGATGTCCGCGCAAAGTGGCTCGCCTACATCTACCTCGCGCAGGCGCATTATCAGCTTCAAAACTATGCGCAAACCCTGCGCGCGCTCGCTCGCTCCGGCCCGATTGGCAGCCACGAACCGGCGCTTGCGGCCTTGCGCGCGGATTCACACTGGCAACTGCATCAGCGCGTGGCGGCTTTCGCCGCTTTGAACCGGGGCGCGGCGCGGTTTCCCAACGACCCGCAGTTTCTGCGCCGGAAGGTATTTTATTTAATCGACATGGGTTTTTACCGCGCCGCCGCCACACTGGGCCAGGCGTATCTGCGGGTCGTGGACGCGGGCGCGGACGATTACCTCGCCATCGGCAGCGCGCTGCGTCAGAGCAGTCAACTCGATCTCGCGCTTAAGGTTCTGGAGCGGGCGCGGCTTGAATTTCCGTTTGCACGCGACATCAATGTCGAGCTGGCGCACGTGTATCTCGACGCCGGCAAGCCACATGTCGCCGCCGACCTGTTCGCGCGCACCGCGGTCATTCATCGCGACATTCTGCCTGAAGCCGCCGAGCTGGAGCGGCGCGCCGGCAATTTCTATCGCGCGCTGCTGTTGAACACGTGGATCGCAAATCAAAAAGCTAAACTCAAACAGCGCCTCGCCATGTTCGTCGGTCAGGAGCGCTGGGCAATGGCTGCCGCAATGGGCGGCGCGCTGGCGCGCAACGGGCTGCTCGCCGACGACGAGATCCGCTACGCCTGGGCGTATTCGCTGTTCAAGTCGGGCGAGTACGATGCCGCCGAGCACGCGCTGGTGTTGCTGGAGCGCGGCGACCTGTTCGACAAGGCGGTCGAGCTGCGCCGCGCGATGGCCACTTGTCGCCAGGCGCGCTGGCAGTGTTTGTGAGACCGCGCAGTTAATCCAATCCGGGGGTCTTCCAATCATTCCGTCACGCCGTCATGCCGGTGCCAACCGGCGTCCATCCGGGTACTTGCGCGCAAGCTTTCGCTTCGCGGCTACGCTGACGGTCGCGGCAGCGTTGTGTGCCGACAGCGGTGCCGCGCCGCGGACGAGCCGACCTCCATCGGATGAGCCGACACCAGCCGCGGCACAGGCAACACCGGCAAGTCCAGAGAGCGGACGCACGGACGCCGTCGCGAAAGCGGGCGCGCCGGCCGAACTGTCGCTCGTCATTTTCGAACGAGGCAATCCGGTCAGCGGGGTCGAGCTTAAGGTTAACGGCAAACGCTATGGCGTAACCGACACCGACGGCGCGCTGTGGGCGAACATACCTTCCGGCCGCCGCGACGTTGTGCTCGTGCGCGACAGCAAACCGCTCGTTGAACTCGATTTTCTGACCGATGCGGGCGAGTCGCTGCAGATGCTCGTGACCTTGCCGGAAACACCGGCCGCGCGGCCCCGGATCGATGTCGCGAGCACCGCCGGCGGCGAGCAGGTAAAGATCGTGCGGGACGACACAGCGCTCGAAGAAAAAGGGCCGCCGGGCGCGCTGACCGGACGTATTGTCGCGGCCGATTCCGGCGCGCCTATCAGTGGGGCCAGACTGTATTTCGCGGGCCAGGCGACCGACGCCACTACGGACAAAGCCGGCCGCTACGCCGTGGAACTGCCGGCCGGCAATTACAGGCTGTCGGTGGTGCATCCGGACTACGCCACGCAAAAGCTGGACAACGTCCGTGTGATCCCCGGCAAACAGGTGACCAGCAACATCGAGCTGAGTCCGGCGGGGCTCGCGCTCGCCGACTACGTGGTCACCGCGCCCTACGTCGAGGGCAGCATCGCCTCCGTGTTCACGACGCAGCGCGAGGCCGAGGGGGTGATCGATATCATCGGCGCCGAGCAGATGGCGCGCACCGGCGATTCCGACGCAGCCCAGGCGTTGGGCCGTGTCACCGGCCTGACCATCGAAGACGGCCAGTACGCGGTCATCCGCGGTCAGCCGGAGCGTTATACCTACAGCACGTTCAATGGCTCGCCGCTGCCGAGTCCGGACCCCATCCAGCGCATTGTGCCGCTGGATCTATTTCCGGCCGGCGTGTTGAAGAGTATCGCGGTGCAGAAAAGTTATACCGCTGACCAGCCAGGCGAGTTCGGGGGCGGCCTTGTCGCGCTCAGCACGCGCGATATACCCGACGAGGCCTTCGGCGCGGTGTCCGTCAGGACCGGCTTCAATTCCTTGAGCACCAACAAGGACGGGCTAACCTATGCGGGGGGCAGCACCGATTTTCTGGGCTTCGATGACGGCGCCCGCGAACTGCCCGCCGCGGCCGCAGGCGAGGCCAATCTGGGAAATCTTTCTATCGATCAGCAAAACGCGATTGGCGCGCAGTTCCCGAACAGCTACAACGTCACGAATGAGACGTTGCCGCCCGATTCGGGTCTGTCGATCGTGGGCGGCGGCGCGTTCGACCTGTTGGGCGGCGAGATCGGCGTGCTCGGTTCGTTCGCCTGGGACCGGGAATATCGCAATCGTGAGCAGATCGAGCGCACGTACTCGGCGGCCGGCGGCGATGAGCTGATCCTGGCCAACGATTTCACCTCGCGGCGCACGGACATGTTCGCCTCGCTTAGCAGCCTGCTGGCGTTCGGCGCCGAGTGGGACCGCACCAAGCTCAGCAGCAACACCTTTTTCATTCAGGACACAACCGGCCGCACCGAGGCCATCGAAGGACTGGACGCAACCAGCGAAGACAACTTCGTGCGGGATTCTCTGCTGTCCTGGGACGAGCAGCAATTGCTGGTGCAGCAGGTTCTGGGCGAACACGATTTCGATTTCGTGAAACTGGGCTGGCGCGGACTGATCGGGTCGGGCTCGCGCGAAGCGCCCGACCGCCGGACGTATCGATACCAGCAGTTACCGGATCAGAGTTTCATCTTCGTGGGCGACCCGAGCGGCGTGACGCGCGAGTACAACGAGACCGAGGACAGTATCTCCGGCTTAGGCCTGGACATTACGGTGCCAGTCATCGCGCGCGCGGGCTTCAGGGCGGACGCGAAACTCGGCGGAAGCATGTTTGACCAGACGCGGGAGTCCCAGACCCGGCGGTTTATATTCACGCCTTCCGACGAGCTGAGTGAAGCGCTGTTTGCGCCGAACCCTGAAGATTTTCTGCAACCGGGGCAGATCGGGGAATCGGTGACATTCACCGAGGAAACCTTAGGGATAGACGACTACAGTGGCGAAACCTCGGTGGACGGCATGTATCTCATGGGCGATTTTCGCGTGCCCAAAGTCGCCCGTATGGTCGCTGGCGTACGGCGCGAAGAGGCTCAGTTTTCGGCGCTGACTTTTCAGGGCGCCGAGGGCGACGGCGACGTGCCCGGCGGCTTCGAAGGCGAGGACATACTCCCGGCGGTGGACTTCACATATTTCTGGGGCGAGACCATGCAGATACGGGCGGCGTGGGGCAAAACCGTGTCGCGGCCCAACCTGAATGAATTGTCACCGGCTGTTTATATCGATCCGCGCACCGGCGACGAATTCGTCGGCAACCCGGATTTGCAGCCGGCGGAAATCACCAGCTATGACCTGCGCTGGGAGTGGTATCCGAGCAGCACCGAGCAGCTCACCGCCGGCGTGTTCCGCAAGGACTATACAGACCCGATCGAGCTGACCTTACAACCGCTGGGCGAGAGTTCGATCCTGAATTCCGTGGACAATGCCGACGAGGCGAAAGTGACCGGCCTGGAAATTTCCGCGCGTGCCGGTCTGGAGCGGCTGCGGACAGGGATCGGCGGCGGGCCTCGCTGGTTCGGCCCGGCGCGCGGGTGGGTTGGCGGCGCCGGCTGGCTCGATAACATGTACGTGCAGGGCAATGCCACGTTTATCAATTCCGAGGTAATGCTGGCGGAGACGGGCGTGGCGACTCAGTCGGCCCGGCCGCTGCAGGGTCAGGCCGAAAACATCTTCAACCTGCAACTCGGTTACGACGGCGCGACGCACGATTTCACCCTCGCCTACAACCGGGTCGGCGAAAGATTGTATCGCCCCGGCACCCAGACCCGTCCGAACATCTTCCGCGAGCCGGTCGATCTGCTGGATGCGACCTATCGCTTTCAAGTGTGGGACGCCCTCACCATAGGACTGGAGCTCTCCAACCTGCTCAACCCCACCCTGAATATTACGCAGGGCGGCCAGATCTACGAATCTTACGAGGCCGGGATCAGCGCGAACCTGTTTTTGAACTGGACGCTCTGGTGACCCTCGAAATCGCCCGCTCGCGTCACATTACGGTCACAATTTCATCACATTCCTGACACAGACACAGCGTATTTTAAGCAGGTAATCGTCATTATACTTACCTAAGTAACTGAAACTTCCGGAGTATTTCATGTCATCAGGCAAATTTAAGATTTTCTCGACCGCCATCTGCGTCACCTTGAGCGCGGGCGCAGCCGCGCAGACCGCTCCCGTTAACATCATCACCGATCCGAATCCAACCAATCTTTCCGGCCGTGGCACCTTCGGTGGCCTGGTCATCGACGGTTTCGCCCGCGTCAACAGCGCGAACGCCGCCGGTGAGACCACGTCCGAGGTCGACCGCGTGCTGACCGACGGCTTCCGCTTTTACGGCGGACGGCTCGACACCGACAACAGCGGATCGATCAATTATCTTGTCATCGCCGAATCGGGCGTGTCGTTCCGTCCCGACGAAGAGATTCAGGGCCTGACCCTGGAGGGCGTCGGCTCGGGCACGCAGATCAGCTATGTGCAAGTGCTGGGTTCCGAGGACGACGGCATCGAATGGTTCGGTGGCACGGTCAATGCCGACCATCTGCTCATCAACGGCGCCGACGACGATTCGCTGGACATGGACCTGGGCTATCGGGGGCGCGTGCAGTATGCGCTTGCGTTGCAGGGCGCCACCAACGGCAATTACGGTATCGAGTCCGACGGCAATGGCGACAACTTCAACGCCGTCCCGTTTACCGCGCCGCGGATTGCCAATGTGACCATCCTCGGCAACAAGGGCCGAATCGACGAGAACAC
>JACCYU010000280.1 GCA_013696315.1 Gammaproteobacteria bacterium
CTTTCAGGCATCGAGGAAAAAGCGCGCCGGAAAAATGTCGCGTTGTAGTAAAGCGTGCATTGACGACGATCACATTTAATTTAATGGAGTACACCTATGGGTATCAGTATCTGGCAGCTTCTGATTATTCTGCTCATAGTCGCACTGTTGTTCGGCACCAAGAAACTGCGCAATGTCGGCGGTGATCTGGGCGGCGCGATAAAGAGTTTCAAAAACGCCATGGGCAGCGGCGAGGACGATTCAAAAAGTACCGAGAAAAGCAAGATTGGTGACCACACCACGGGCGACCAGACCACGGGGCAAAGCGGTCGCGTTTACGACGCCAAGTACGAGAAAAAGGATAAGGTTTAGCCGGCAGCGGCCGGTGCGAAGGGCTTAATGAGTCTGCTGTTTTCTCGCGATGTTCGATATCGGTTTCTGGGAGCTGGTGTTAATTGGCATTGTCGCGCTGCTGGTGGTAGGGCCAGAACGGCTACCGGCACTCGCGCGCCAGGCTGGCGAATGGATCGGCAAGGCCAAACGCTTCGTCAGCAATGTGCAGGCCGATATTGAGCGCGAATTCGAGGCGGACGAACTTAAACGCATGCTGAACGACCAGCAGCGTGAAATCAGCCAGCTGAAAGGCATGATCTCGGACACGCAGGCAGAAGTGCATGCCGAACTTCACGGCGCGGAGGATGCGCTAATGTCCGTGCAGTCGCCGGGCCACGAGGACAAGCGCGCCGGTTCAGCGTCTCCTGCACCGGCCGAAGATAAACGCAGCGTGGAAACCGGTCCGCCGCAACCCGATCAGGCGACTCCGGAGAATGGCGCAGAACGACGCTAGCGGGTCCGAGCCGCAAAAGGAAGAATCCTTCATTTCCCACCTCGTCGAGCTGCGCGACCGCCTGATACGGATCGTCCTCGGCGTGCTGGCGATCTTCCTGTGTCTGTTTCCGTTCGCCAACCCGATTTACAGCTTTCTTGCGGGGCCGCTTACGCGCAATCTGCCGGCGGCCAGCTCGATGATCGCGATCGACGTCGCGTCCCCGTTTCTGATTCCCTTCAAGCTTGTGCTGTTACTCTCGATCGTGATCGCGGTGCCCTGGATTCTCTATCAGGTCTGGGCGTTTATCGCGCCCGGACTCTACCAGCAGGAGCGCCGTATGGCATTCCCGGTGGTGATCGCCGGCACCTGCCTGTTCTATCTCGGGATGGCGTTTGCTTACTACGTAATGTTCCCGCTTGCGTTCGGGTTTTTGACGGGGCACGCGCCGCAGGGCGTGGAGGTCATGACGGACATCGCGCGTTATCTCGATTTTGTCATTGTCATTTTTCTGGCGTTCGGCATCGCCTTTCAGGTGCCTGTCGTCACGATTGTGCTTGTAATGCTCGAGATCGTCACGCCTCAGGACCTGGCCGCCAAACGTTCGTATGTCATCGTCGGCGCCTTTGTTATCGGGATGGTGTTAACGCCACCGGATGTGATCTCGCAAACGCTGCTGGCGGTGCCGATGTGTATCCTGTTCGAAGTGGGTCTGATTTTTTCCAGGGTGATGCTCCGGCGCAAGCATCAACATCAGGAGGCGGACTGACCGTTAACGATTATCGGCACGATCCCGCGAACTTCGAGTTTCGTGCAACGCGGCGCCGCCGGACAAACGTAGGTGAGACAGCTTCAATATCGCGTCATCGGATAATGATTACGCCGAAATGACCTCGGAGCCTGTGATCTCTGGAGGGGAAATATCACGATAGCCGGCATAAAGCGCCGCCACCGTAACAGGCGTCAAAACCAGAAATCCGAGGAACATGGGAATGGCGGCGATGACCGCCAGCACGAAATAAATCACCAGAAAAACGGCCAGCGGAACCGTGTTTTTGATAGACACGCCGATGCTGCTTTTGACCGCGGCGGCAGGCGAGGCGCCATTGAATAGCACCAACGGCACCGCGAACGCCAGCGCCGCGAAGGTGACCAGGCCATAGGCCAGGGACAGCACCAGCATCAGCGCCACGCCGATCCCCATCGCGCCAATCGCAATCATCGTATGGTTCGCGTCGTCGGCGTTGCCGCCAAAAATGCCGATCCCGGCGGAACCGCCTATTATGATGGCGGCGGCAATAACCAGGAGAATTGATAGACCCAGCAGAACAGCGCCTAGCACGAGCATCGGAATACGGCTGTGTTCATCGATTAAAGGCTGAAAAAGATGAGAAATTTTAATGGTGCGGCCTTCTGCCCCCTGTTTTGCGCCATACATCAGACCCCCGGTTAATGCCGGAAAAATCAGTGATAAAACAACAGGACCCACCAGCGGAATAATCTGCAGGATGAAGGTCATGACGAAGATGAGCAGCATCATCACCACCCACACGACCGGGTTGGCCATAAACATGCGCCAGCCAAAGCTGTACCAGACGACTGCCCTGCCCGCATCTACGCTCTGCGACTCCATTAAGTTAAACCCTCGCGCCTAAGACGTGATTCGCGCCGGAACATGCTAATGAGCCTGGCCGCTTGTGGCAGGCGCGAAAGCGACTCGCCACGTGCTGCTTGCTAAAATCCGGGCGCGATTTCATACACAAGCCACTATAAGAGCCGAACCATGTCAGCACAACAAGGATTCCCACCGCGTCGCCGTACGATGCTGCTCATTCTGGACGGGTTCGGTGTCAATCCCAGCAAGCGTAACAACGCGGTGCTGGAAGCGCATACACCGCGGCTCGATGCTTACTTCGAGTCTTATCCGCACACGGTGCTGGACGCATCCGGGCCCGCCGTCGGACTGCCGCCGGGACAGATGGGCAATTCCGAAGTCGGACACGTCACCATTGGATGCGGGACAATTCTGCGCCAGGATCTGGTGCGCATCGATCACGCCATAGAAGACGGCAATTTTTTCGATAATCACGCGTTCATTAACGCGATTCGCCGGACCCGGGAGAGCGAACGGCCGCTGCACCTGCTGGGGATGGTCTCCGACGGCGGCGTGCATTCGCACATTAAGCATTTGCTCGCCTTGATCGAACTTTGCCGGCGCCGGCAGGTTCGGCCGATCGTGCACATGATTACCGACGGCCGGGACACGGCGCCGCGCCATGCGAAGAACTATCTGGCCCCGCTGGAAAAAAAGCTGAAGGAGGCCGATGGCGCGCTCGCGACCATTTCTGGCCGGTACTACGCGATGGATCGCGACAAGCGCTGGGAGCGCACAGAAAAGGCTTGGCGGGCGCTGGTCGAGTTGAAAGGCGAGAAAGCGGACAGCGCGGCGCAGGCCATCGACGACGCCTACGATAAAGGCAAGGGCGATGAATTCATTCTGCCGACAATCCTTACCGATGCGCAACGCATCGAGCCCGGCGACAGCGTCATCTTCTTTAATTTCCGCAATGACCGGCCGCGGCAGCTCACAAAGGCCTTGACGGCGCGAAATTTTACCGAATTCGAGCGCGGGGAATTCCGTCCGGTCAATGTCACGACCCTGACCGAGTATGACACCGACTATCCCTGCCCCGTGGCGTTCCTGCCGGAACGGCCGGCCGTGACCATTGGACAAATCGTAAGCGAGGCTGGACTCAAACAGCTGCATTGCGCTGAAACCGAGAAATATCCGCATGTTACCTTTTTCATCAACGGTGGTCGCGAGACGGCCTTCGATGGCGAAAAACGCATTATGGTGCCATCGCCCAAGGTAGCAACGTACGACCTGCAGCCGGAAATGAGCGCCGAGCGTATCGCCGATGAATTGATCGACGCGCTAAAAGACGAGAGTTACGCGCTTTACATCGTCAATTTCGCGAATGGCGATATGGTCGGCCATACGGCGATTCGTGAGGCGATACTCACCGCCGTTCAGGTACTTGACGAACAGGCCGGCCGGGTGCTCGATGTGGCGGTGGCCAATGAAGTTTCGGTCCTGCTGACGGCCGATCACGGCAATTGTGACGAAATGATCGATCCGGTATCGCGTCAGCCGCATACGCAGCACAGCCTTTATCCGGTGCCGTGCCTGATTATCGATAAATCGAACTGGCGGCTGGCGACCGGCGCTGGCTTGAGCAGTGTTGCACCGACAGTGCTTCAGCTTCTTGGGCTGCCGCAGCCTCTGGCGATGAAAGGCACATCTCTATTACTGGAGGAACTGGAACGAACGGCTTCCTGACCTGTGGTTTTATTGTGGAACTTTGTAGCAATTTAACCATCACAAACGATACAATCCATGTTTACGCGATTCAGAGCAACGTAATTCTCCATCACATTCAGGACAATGAGCTATGGAAAAGCCCACACAACCCAAATCCGAAAGACGCATCTATTTCGTTATGAACGACACCAGCGGAGCGCGATTGAAGGTCAGCGAAGAATACTCGCGACTAACCGATGCCATGCGCGCGCTGGAGCTTCTGATCCCCCGGTATCCGTTTGCGCGGTTGGGCGGCACGACCCTCGTTGAATAGAACCGCGTCTGGGTAGTCTCGACGCCAGCCGCGTTCAGCGCGCAGACGAGCATAGCGTTGTGATTATACCGAGCCATCAATTTATCCGATGACGAACTGGCGCCGGCCGCTGTTCCCGCAGCGACCGGCGCCAGCGCGCGGTTCCTCACCAGTCATTAACCCGGTTGGCGTCATCCCGATCCTGCCGGCGTACGCGCGTGTAGATGATCTAATCCTGGTGGTTCTGTAAGATGCGCTCAAGCTCAGGCGCCGCACGCCGCATACCGGCACACACAACGCGATTGCGCTGACCTGAGCCGCCATCGGCCGATCATACGTTTTGACGACAATTTCTTGATTAATAAAGAGGAATAACACATGGAGTTGCTGACAAGCCCCGATGCGTGGATCGCTTTTTTCACGCTGACCGCGCTGGAACTGGTGCTCGGCATTGACAACATCGTCTTCATCTCCATCCTCGCTGACAAACTGCCGGAAAAACAACGCGACCTCGCGCGCCGCATCGGGCTAGGGCTCGCCATGTTCATGCGCATCGCGCTGTTATTTATACTCACCTGGATGGTAGGGCTGACCGCGCCGCTGTTCGAAGTAGTTGGCCAGGAGATTTCCGGGCGCGATCTGATCCTGCTGTGCGGAGGCCTGTTTCTGCTTTACAAGAGCACGCACGAGGTGCATCAGTTGCTGGAGGGCGAGGAAGGCGAAGGTTCGACCAGGGTCTCAGCGACATTCGCCTCCGTAATCGTGCAGATCATCATCATCGACTCAGTATTTTCCATCGACTCGATCATCACCGCGGTCGGCATGGTTGACGAGATCGCGATCATGATCGCCGCGGTCATCGTCTCCGTAAGCATTATGATGATCGCCGCCGGCCCGATCGGGCGCTTCGTGTCGGCGCATCCCACCATCAAAATGCTGGCGTTGTCGTTCCTGTTCATGATCGGCGCGGTGCTGGTCGCCGACGGTCTGGGTCACCATGTGCCCAAGGGCTATATTTACTTTGCGATGGCGTTCTCCATAGCGGTCGAGATGCTGAACTTGCGCCTGCGCAAGCGCAAACGCAAAGCTGAGCCGGTACATCTTCATCAGCGCTACCGGCGAGATAATGCGTAAGCGAATGCCGCCTCGTTAATTCCTATATGGACTTGCTTGCCGGGCACTCGCTTGCGCTAGAATAACGATCTCGACCGTGCAATAGTGGGTCGTCTTGGTGGTCAAATGGACGCTGTTCACGGATTTGTGAGCAGCCCGAGAGGGATAACGCTATGCAAATTCGCAAACGGCGCGTAGGCCGTGCTCCGCGATCTCTGACCGACCGTATCGCGATCGGGGCGATGGGCTTGTCCGCAGTCTTGATTGCGCTCAGTGTGATAGCCACGGATCGGTCTGCTGGCCCCGACCCGGCATACCAGGCGCAAGCCGAAGAGCCACGGCAACCGCGTGCAGACGATCCTGCCGATCAGTTCCCTGTCCTCGCGCAGGGCGGTGGCTCAGTGTCAAAAAGCGCGGATGCCAATGACACCGCGGGGCGCAACGGACCGGCGCAGGCCGTGCTCGATTCGGCAAGCTCAAATGCCGACGCGGGTTCGCCGGCCGCCCGCGAACCCGCCGGGGCCGAACCTGTCGATACCACCGGGTCGGATATGCCGGTGGCGGACATCGCGGCAATGGAATCAGCGCCAGAAGACGCAATTCCAGCCAGTGTTGTGCGCGCGCAGTTCACCACCGGCATCGACAACAGTCAGCCGGTCAACAGCATCAATTCGGTGTTTTCAACCCAGGGCCAAGTTTTCTCCCTGGACGGAAGGCCGTTGCCAAGGCTTTATTACTTCACGGAGATAAACGCCACGCGGGGCGAAAAAATTGTTCACCGCTGGGAACACGACGGTGAAGTTGTCGCGCAGGCCTCGTTCGATGTGGCCGGCGACAGGCCGGTCTACTCCAGCGAGAAACTGCCGCCAGCCACGCCAGGCAACTGGCGGGTAGTCGTTACCGATGCTAAAGGTAATGTCATCCGCGCTGACCGCTTTTCCTATCAGATGTACTGAGTTTTCCCGGTTCTAGCATAATGGAACATAACGCATCGCCACGCGGTCGCAGCGCGTATTCCTAACTATACTGAGCTTGCCAGAAAGCGAATCTGTCCTAAAGATACTACGCCACGCATTCACTGCGCGCCGCATGTCAAGGGGGATCTCTGCCATGAGACACCACAGACGCCGCACTCGCGGCCTTGACTATCGCCTTACGCGAATCGTCGCGGTCGTTACCCTGGCGGTGTGGGGCGGTCTGCTGTTGGCCGCCATGTTCAACTACAACAAGCCACCATCGAGCGACAAAGCACAACAGGCGACCAGGAGCGAATCCGGGCAACTGGTCATCGCGCGAAGCGATCAGGAACCTGTGCGCGTGGCGGGGCACAATAATGACGAACAGCGTGCGCGCGACGGTAGTAGCAGCGATGAGCCGGCGGCTATAGCCATAGCCGGGAGTCCCACGGCGACGGCGCCTGAAACGCCGCCGCTCGCGGTGCGATCGGACGCCAGTGCCGAACCCCAAACGAGCGCGGCGCAGCCCGCTCTGGAAACTGCGGAGGCGAACGCGACCATCGAGTCTGACATGGCGAGGTTCGAAATGGCGCCCGAAGAGCCGGAGGTGTCCACCAGCGTGTCATCGGATCACGTCGCGCGGGCGCAATTCACCACCCGCATCGACGCGCGCGAGCCGGTCGACCGCGTGGGCGCGGTGTTTCCCAGCAACGGACAGTCGCTACGCACCTTGTTTTATTTCACGGAGATTACCGGTCTGAACGGCGAGACGGTTACGCATCGCTGGGAACACGAAGGTCAGATCGTCGCTGAGGTCTCGTTCGACATCGGCAGCGATCGCTGGCGCGCCTATTCCAGCAAGGATCTGAATCTGTGGATGAAGGGCAACTGGCGCGTCGTTGTCACCGATTCGAAAGGAGAAATTATCAAAACCGATTCGTTCGCATACGACGAATCCTGATATAGCGTTACCGGCCACCGGACCAGGCCGCATCCGCTTGCAGGCGCAATCTGCGGCGTGCGAGGGAGCCGGGCCGTCCATCCGTCCCGCTAACATCGCGATCGCGAAATTCGCATCGATATCGAGGCGCCGCAAGAGCGCATCCACGACATCCGCGGCAGTGCGCCAGCAGCGATACGCCTGGGCGCCCTGCCAGTGCTCCGTGTCGACGGGCGCATACGGGTGAAGGTGCTGGTCAAGGACGCTGATCCACGTCAATAACGCGCTGAGCCAGGTGCCAGCTTACCCCTAAAATAGTGGACGAGCCGCCCCTCTTTACCGACTCGTTCTCCGGAAACGCCTTCACGTATTTCCGCGTGGAGCCGCTGGTTGGCAACTCTTCGCGCTGGATATGGACATCACGCGCGACTTAGTCGACGACAACATGCGCGCGCGCATTGAGCGCGTGGCTGGTGTCTCGCAGGTTGGGGGTCCGCGGCGGCGCCGAGCGCCAGGTGCAGATTTACATCGACACTGGCCGGCTGGCGAAGCGCCGGCCAGGGGAACTACGCGCGGACGCAAAACTAAGTTCCTGGCGATCCCCGCGCGCCAGTCGAAAATAATGGGGATTACAGCAATCCCCGCTCGGCAAACGAAACGATGTCGTCGCCGACCACAATGTGATCGAGCACGCGCACGTCGATCAACGCAAGCGCATCTTTCAGCCGCTGCGTGATGTGCCGATCGGCTGCGCTGGGCTCTGCCACACCGGAAGGATGATTATGGGCAAAAATCATTCTTCGCATCCAAGCTAGTCCAAACTCGTCCAGATGCGACGCTTAAGTATTGACAATACAGGACAATATTGTCCAGACTGTTCCAAGCTCGTCCATTTACATCCAGGTGTTTTGCGGGTATCTTTGCGGGTACGTATAGCTTCAGTGCATTTTTGAGTAAAAGCGGATACCCGCATGCTCTGAAAGCCCTAAGTATTCAGGAGATACTCGATGCCTCTTACTCATACGCGTATACGCAACGCAAAACCCACTGAGAAGCCTTACAAGATGGCGGACGGCGGCGGGCTATACATCGAGATCAAACCGACCGGCGCAAAGCTCTGGCGGCTTCGCTATCGCCTTGCTGGAAAGGAAAACGTGTTCGCCATCGGGGACTATCAGACCACGGGGTTAGCCGATGCCCGTAGTGAGC